>CAZMSM010000025.1:0-9259 GCA_964568955.1 uncultured Eubacteriales bacterium
ATTACGATTGCTACTAACAGTGTTTTAACGGGCTTCTTCTCAATCAAATCGCCTATCCATTTAAATGCTTTATTCACGTATGCTGCTCCTGTCTGATTTATTCGTTTGCTTTAGTATGAGTGCTACAACTTTAGCGACATATTTTTTAATATTTTCTTCATCCAACTCCGGCATATATAAAAACGACAATAATGACCCCATTAATAACCGTAAGGCAAATTCTTTATCGCTGTTTGACACACCTATTTGAATAAGCATCGTTTCGAGGATTTGTAAAATTCTATTCATAAAGTTTTCACAGCCGAGCTCCGACAGAAGGGGTGTCTCCGCAAGTATTAATTGAACCACTTTGTAGTTGCTTGCTATTAGGCTAATCCTTTCGTACAGGATATACGCCAATTTTGCCCGGGCACTCAGTTCAATGGACGTGTTTATCGACCCTTCTAAAGTGCTAAATAAAATAGGTTCAATCCCTTGCAAAAACAGCTCCTGCTTTGATGAAAAGTAGCGAAACAAAGTCACCTCCGATACATTCGCTGCCTTTGCTATTTCCAAGGTCGTGCTGCCATTAAAGCCTTTTTCAACAAAGACAGTCATGGCAGCATCTAATATTTGTTTTCTGCGATCTTCTTTTTTCATTCTTGTTGCGGGTTCTTTCATGTTCATAATCCTCTCCTTATGTTAGTAAGCACTTACACACAATACAACAAACACCTGCTCTTGTCAAGTGTTTTTAAAAAACAAAAAGCAAGAAAGGGATGAAGGCTTGATGCCCGTCCCTTTCTTGCTATGATACTTTTGTTACGCCACCGGTCTTTTTGACCTATCCGATCGCAATCTTCCTTTTGTTGTTGCCTTTTACGCCAAGGCCTTTCCGGCGGCTTTGCATGCAGCGATGACTTTTTCAAGCTCCGCACCGGTCCAATCGGGGTTGATGCCGACATGGACTGTTCTTGCAAGGATATCCAGCGTTTTGGGACACATGTCGTCGGAATAGTTGTGGTTCAGGTTTTTGTTTGCGTCCATTTTAAATGGGTCCATCAGCGGGTGGAAGGCTCCGCGTTTTTCGAGTACGGGGGTCCAGCGGGTAAAAACATGTTTGCCGGTGTCGATAGGCAGTGTCCCGTGGACACCGTCCGATTTTGAAAATTGGCGTGCCTGCGCTTCACTGTCAAACGCGAAAGTCATGGTCGTGCCACAGTCCCCTTCGCTGTCGTTTGAAGGGATGAATCGACAATCATTTTGGAGTGCATCCATGATGATTTTTTTGTTTTTCCTTAAATCGGTCAAAATACCGTCCAACTTTTTAAGCTGCTCGCGCAGGATTGCGGCGGTAATCTCGTTTGTCCTGTATTCCGTGCCGCAAAACTGCGCCTCATTTATTTCATCAAGCTGGCCGCCAAAATAAGCGATCGCACTGCTGTCATGGTAGATGAAGGCACGCTCAAAAATAGTCCTGTCGTTGGTCAATAAAGCGCCGCCCTCGCCTGAGGTGATCACTTTAAACTGGTTAAAGCTCAATGCACCGGCATGCCCGATGGTGCCTAAACGCTTTCCCTTGTAAGAGCCGCCGTCCGCTTGGCAGGCATCTTCAATTATTTTTAAGTTATATTTTTCCGCCAGCTTCATCAGGGCGTCCATATGGCAGGGAAAGCCCTGAATATGCACCGGCATAATTGCTTTTGTATATTTGCTTATTCTTTTTTCCACATCACCGACATCGATGGTGCAAGTTTCGTCAACTTCCGCAATGACCGGAATGGCACCTGTTGCCAAAACCGCCATGGCAGACGCAATGTAGGTATAGGCCGGCACAATGACCTCATCCCCCGGGCCAATGCCGCACGCCACCATGGCGGAGATGAGTGCGGCTTTGCCGGATGTCATTAGGATTGCGTTTTGACAGCCGAACAGGTCTCGCATTTCCTGCTCGCAGTGCATCGTTTCCTGCAAACCGCCGTTGCACTTAAACATTTCCCTTGACTCAATCACTTTGGTAACGGCCCGGATTTCTTCCTTACCTATTCTGTACATGCGACTTCCTCCAAAATTCTTAAGTTTTCTTTGATGATATTATAGTCCGAATCCGCCGCCAATGTCAAAACACCGGAGGTTAAAAACATATCAATTTCGTACCCGCCGCGGCAAAGCTGGTCTTGTGTGGGTAAATAGCCGTTATTGCCGTTGGCGCAGCCGATACATAGGGTATGCTCATAAGGGCTGTATTGGCGCAACCGCAGGGAAATTTCCGAAAAGAACTCGAAAGGGAAGGGGATAAAGACAACCGGACCGATATTAATAATGGTCTGCGAAAAAGCGAAGTATTTTTCGCTCGGTAGCCCCTTTTCATAAGCCTTCAGCACCTCGGTCAGGTACTCGTATGTTCTGCCGGACAGATTGATTTGCTTTTCCCCTTTGAAGGCTTCTAATTTTGTTTTCACATCACTCAGGGAGATAATCGGGGCGTAGGGTAATCGTATTTCATCCGTCACACAGCGCAGGGTAGCCGGGGCATAGTTGTTGATACCTTTGTATACCGTTGCCGCGTCTTGTGCCGCAATCTTCCCGAGTTCGTTGACATGTTCCAGATTACCGACCGTCTGCCCGTTTGAAAGGCGTGGCCCAACATCACCCTCGGCACCGTTGAAAAACGCTGTCACCCCACCGCTTTCCGCTTCTAGACGATCAATCATAAGGCCTGCCCAGTCGCGTGTTATCTCGGTATTTTTACCGGCCGCTGTACAGTGGGCCCCGTAGTGAACGATGTTGGCAATCGCCCTATCCTCTAAATTTTTAAAACTCAGCACCGTCAAATTCGGGTCGTAACAGCCCCAAGGGTTTTGGCCCAAGCTCACTTTATTATCCTTATTCAACTGACGACGGTTGATCCCGATGTCGCTTTGTAGAACCCCCGTGCCAAGCAGTGCCGGTTTCAAATTGCAAATTGCCGTTTTAGCAGCCTTGATGGTTTTAGGAAGTAAAATCGTGTCGCAGTATTCCCTGTCCGGCGGTCCCCAGCCGGTGTTGCCCGCGGCACAGGGACCGGAATGTGTATGCGTTGCGGATAAAATGATTTGAGCGACGGGAAACCCTGTTGCCAAGCTTACCTGCCCGCGTATTTCATCGCACAACTGTGTATCCATCAGGCATATTGTTGCCGAAATCATCATAGCCCGTTCTTCGCCTTGCTCAAAAGCGATAGCGGTCACCGTTAAGTCGTCGTTTACCGATTCACTGAAAACATCAAGCGTATAGCCGTAGAGCCTTGCGCCGACAGGCGGGGTGATAATCTCCCTACCCGCACCCACTTTGAATGTTGCCATATTAACGAACACTCCTCCCCGTTTATAAAACAAGCTAGCTCAAGTTTTTACTGCTTAAACAATTCAACCAAAATCCCCTGCCCCGGTGCGACATCCAATAAGATTCTGCCGCCATGTATCTGCGTTTCCCCGATAAAATGCAGACCCTCGGCACCGATGTCATACAGCTTTGCGGTTTTGTAGCCGCACATGGGCAGTTGCCATACCCGACTGTAACCGTCTTTGCTATAGGCAATTCGCGTGTCCTCTTTAAAAACGAAAGGCAATAACAAATCATCCTCAATTTTCATCACAACACCGTTCTTGGCGATTTTTTGCTCGCGCAAAAAGGAGACGGTGCCATCTGTATAAACCATGCGAAGCTTTTTGCCGCGGCCCACAAGCTTTTCCTTCTTCAGCGTTGCCAAATAAAAATACGGTATATTGCATGTGGCAAACTGCCGCAAAAACTCTTTGTGCCAAGCGTTAGCATCCCCTTTGTTGAAACGCCACAGGTCCTCACCATGAATGTTGCCGTACAGGATTTTGCCGCATTGGCCTTTCAACAGTCCACCCGCATATTTTTCGGGGTACATGTTAAAGATTTCGCCTCTTTTGAGTTTATCCGCCCACCAAACGGCCGGTAGCAGACCTAGTGTGTCAACGGGGTACAGCCACCATAAAAAAGTGCGGACAAGGTTACCGTAAAACAAGGCAGTAAGCGGTCCTTCCCGGTAGGTAAACTCGGAGGTTATATCAATACCCATTTGTGCAAGGTACGCAATCATCTTTTTCCTGTACGCTTGCATGGTTTTTATAGCCACCTTGGGTTTTCGGTTCACATAGCATTGGAAATTGTCAACATGCACCGTCCCCGCTTGCCGCAAAGGCATAAGTTTTAAAAGCGCCCGTATTCTTTCATGGAAAAGCCCGCTTTCCCACTCTTCCTTATAACTGACCTTGTAGCAGGGCAGCCCATTGTATTCCTCCACCGCAGCCGGTTTCCCGTGCCGGTTACGAATAAGGGCGTTTTTTGCTCTATACTCATAAATAAGTGGGCTGTTGTCATACGCATCGGCAAAATTTATATGCACGCTGATTATCGTATTGAATTTTTTCGCCTGCTCCATCAACCAAAGCATACTCTGGAGTGGCGTTTCGTCCTTTTGCCTTTTGAGCGCCGGGTTGACTTGGTCAAAGGCCGGGTATTTATCGTCATGCCCGTCATACTGCCAGCCGACAAGATAAATAATTTTAGGCACGCCCAGCGTCAGTGCATCAACTTGTTTGACAATTTCCATCGCTTTTTCAAAGTCGCAGTCCACAATACTGCCACCCTTGCCATCCGGGTGCGCCATAAAGAGCTTCATCATCATGGTTTTTGTGTAGTCGTGGTTTGGTGTTGGCTGTAGCATTTGCTTTAGCATTGGCTTTAGCATTGGCATCGGCTCCATCGTTCATCATTTTCTTTGGAGTTATTATAGCCCTTGTGCCCTTATCTTGCAAGCGTTCAAATCCGATTGCCGGGCATTTTGTTTTGACATTGAAATTGTGATGTGTTACTATTCAAGCAAGCCATTGGCTGTTGAGAAAGTTATTAATGAAAGAGGTTTGACCATGAAAATTGCCGGCGTTATCCCCGCGCTTATCACTCCGTTTAATGATGATTATTCGGTAAATTACGACTCGATAAAAAAGCTTGTAAACAGGCTGATTGCAAAAGGCGTAAACGGATTTTATGTCTGCGGCAGCACGGGCGAAAGCTTTTTGCTTGAAAAAGACGAACGCAAAAAGGTGCTCGAAACGGTTATTAACGAAACCGCAGGCAGGGTACCCGTTATCGCCCACGTGGGCGACATCTGGGCGGACCGTGCAGGCGAGTTTGCTGCCCACGCCGCCGAGGTAGGTGCGGATGCGGTATCCGCCGTGCCTCCAATTTATTTTAAATTCACCTTTGACGAAATTGCACAGTACTATAAAATCATACAAAACGCCGCAAAGCTGCCCCTTATCGTTTATAACATCCCGATTCTTTCGGGCGTTAGCGTCACGAGCCAAAACATCGGTAAAATCATGTCCGCCTGCGATGTCGCCGGTGTTAAGTTTACTTCCCTTGATATGTTTGAACTCGGCCGGCTGCGCAAAATGTACCCGCAACTGTGCTTGCTCAACGGATTTGATGAAATATTTATCAACGCCTTACCCATCGGTATTCAGGGGGCCATCGGCAGCACCTTTAACATTATGCCGGAAAAATTTATAAAAATTATGAACGCTTTCAACGCCGGTGACATACAAGGAGCGGCAACTGTCCAGCGTGAAGCAAACGAAATTATTGAAGCGCTTATTAAAACCAATGTACAATCATCTATCAAACACATCCTGTCAAAGCAAGGTATCCCCTGCGGTAGTTGCCGCCGACCGTTCGCGCCGCTTGGACAAGAACAAAAGGCCCTGCTTGACAGCATCATAAGCAGCCTGTAACCCTTATATCTATTTTAGCCGGAATGCTTAGCCCTGAAAGGATTGACCGTTATGAATGATATTATCCGGGACACGGCAAAAACCAGGTTACTCATCGCGGCGCACAGGGGTGTTTCCGGCGGGAATATTCCCTGCAACTCCATGGCCGCATACGAAGCCGCCCTTGTTCAAGGCGCGGATATTTTGGAAATTGACATCACCAAAAGCGCTGACGGCGAGCTGTTCGTGTTTCACCCCGGTTTGGAATCCATTCATCTGGGCAGCGAGCGATTGATTACGGACATGACCGCTGCCGAGGTTAAAGCCTTGCGCTACTGCAACGGTGATGGGACAAAAACAATGCAAAATGTCAGCACGCTTGACGAAGTCTTTGAAGCCTTTGGGCACAGGTGCTTTATCAACCTTGATAAATTCTGGGGCAATATTGAGGATATAACCGCATGCGTACGCCGTCACAAGCTGCAGGACAGGGTGATTGCCAAATCTTTCCCTGCCGACGAGTGCATTGACCTGCTTGAACAGACAGCACCGGACATCCCCTACATTCCCTTTATCTGGAATGAGGATGACAGCACGGATGAACTGCTCAAAAGAAACATACGCTTCATCGGCACCGAGGCTCATTTCAGCGATGATGACAGCGAAGTTGCGAGCGCCGAATATATTGACAAAATGCACAGGCAAAACCTGATTATTTGGGCAAACGCCATCGTGTTTAACTACAAAACCGTTGAATCTGCCGGGCATACGGACGACATTGCCGTCACCGGTAACCCGGAGGACGGCTGGGGTTGGCTGGCAAAAAGAGGTTTTGATATTATTCAAACCGACTGGGTGCTACCCATGAGGATGTATCTCAAAGAAAACGGCTTGTTAAATTTCAACCGCTGATCCAGAAAAAATGAAGCTGCCCGTTAATGGTAATTCCATTGATGGGCAGCCTTTTTTTGTTTGCAAAATTTTCAGAGTTTATATATTCCGGATTTAATCAATCACTTTGACAGATTCAATAACAGGCTGGTCAGCCGCAAGCACGGTACCGTTAGCATCCTGCACCGGCGTGTCGTCGCAAATTTTGTCAACAATTTCCATGCCGCTTGTTACATAACCGAATACCGCATATTGACCATCTAAATGCGGACTGTCTTGGTGAACAATGAAGAACTGCGAAGTCGCACTGTCATTGTTGCCGCCTTGGCGTGCCATTGCGATTGCCCCCCTGGTATTGGACAAGGGGTTTTCCACACCGTTTGCCGAAAACTCGCCTTTTATCGACTTGCCGGAACCACCGCTACCGTTGCCGCTCGGGTCCCCACCCTGAACCATAAAGCCTTTGATAATTCTGTGAAAAGTCAGCCCGTCATAGAAACCCTGCTTAGACAAATCAATAAAGTTTGCGACAGTAATCGGCGCATTTTTCTCGTCGAGTTCAACAGCTATGGTTCCATAATCTTTCACGGTGATTTCTACATGGCGTTTGCCCGCAGTGGCGTTGCCAAGGGTCGTGCTGTCGTCAACATCTTTGCCGCAACCGGCAAGGGGCAAGGACGCAAATAAGGTAACGAGCAGAATGCAGATGATTTTTTTCATGATGGTCTCCTTTAAATTGTTTTTATTTATGTATCTTTACGCAAAATGCTCAGATACTCCTCATAAGCAAAAGTGCGGCTTCTTCGCGCTTCGCCGACTTGCTTGATGATCCTCAGTTCTTCAAGTTTTTTGACCGCGTTTGAAACGGTGTTGTATGCCAGTTCTATTTCCACTGCTGTTTTTTTAATATCGATAATCGGCGTGTTTTCCAGATAATTAAAAATCCGCAAAACCGATTTTGATCTTGTTATGTTTTCTTGAATAATTTTTGTGTTCTTTTCGTGTAATTCGGTCAATCGATCAATGCTTTCAATGGCATCTTGCGCGGATTCGAAAATTGCCTGCAAAAAGAATTTTACCCACTGTTCAAAGTCGCCTTTTTCTCTGACTTCGGTTAAACGATCATAGTATTCAATACGGTTGCGTTTCAGAAAATAGGAAATATACAAAGTTGGCAAGGACAGTAACCCCTTTTCTTTTAAAAAAAGGTTAATCATCAACCTGCCGATTCGGCCGTTTCCGTCTAAAAACGGATGGATTGTTTCGAACTGATAATGAATCAGCGAGATTTTTATCAGCGGGTCTGTTTGGTCAACAGAGTTGATATATTTTTCAAGGTCACTCATCGCCTGTGTCATATCTTCCGGATTGGGCGGGATATATCTTGCGGTTTTTATTGAGCTGCCCCGCGATCCCAGCCAGTTTTGACTTGTACGGAATTCACCCGGATATTTTTCGCCGCCGCGGATATCTTGCATTAATACGCCATGTGTTTCAAGCAAAAGCCTGTTGCAAAGCGGAAGCGTTTCCAACCTTTTCGTCGCAAAATCGGTTGCCTTGATATAGTTGATAACCTCTGCAACATTTTGATTGGTATTCTCTTCAAGATTTGGGTCCAGAATATCATCCAAGGTTGCCTGCGTGCCTTCGATTTGCGAAGAAAGCAACGCTTCCTTCCTGACATACATGGAAACAAACCGGGGAACGTTTGGCAACCTCATCGAAATGGCGTTTAGCTTTGCAAGCGCGCTATTCGCTTTGGCGAGAAGGTTGCTGAAGGTTTCGCCAAAGGTGATTTCCGGTTTCGGCGGCAATGGATTGGGAACAAATGATTTGTACATCAGCTCGCCGCATAGATTTTTTCTATATTCGCCCGCACGATTCATCGCAACACACCACCTTTTTGAAATAACGAACTTATTATACTATTGTTATTTCAACTTATCAAGCTTAAATGAAATAACTCGGCTTTTAAACTTTATTATTTCTAAAATAGCAATCATTTCTCCAACTCATCGGGTTTGTGTCAATGTATTCCCATATTTTTTCATATTCCGCTTCGTTTCGTATGATGTGGTCATGAAATAATTTTTGCCATAACGAAAACCCGATTTGTTTAGTCACATAACCTTTCATTTGATTAATAACAGTTGATATTGTGGGCACGTGCTGTTCGCCCTCGGAATTCAACAATAAAATCATATGTAAATGGTTCGGCATAATAACATATTTGTCAACCGAAACGCAAGGATACCGTTCCGGGATATTATTAATTGCGTTTCTTATTACAAGGCCATATTCGGATAGATTCTCTGTATCTTGCGGACGCGCAATGCGCGCCCCTACATTCTTCCACAGCATTTCGTGTCTGTCTTTTATACATAATGTAATAAAATATGCGCCGTTTCGGCTGTAATCATATTCTCTCAACCTGTTTGGCTTTCGCTTGACCAATTTTACAACACCCACCGACTAAAAGATTTGTGTTACCGGGAACCCCACCTGTTTGAAGAGGTTCGGACCATTGTAGGGGCGCGCATTGCGCGTCCGCCCTCGGAATTCAACAATAAAATCATATGTAAATGGTTCGGCATAATAACATA
>CAZMSM010000025.1:9359-25105 GCA_964568955.1 uncultured Eubacteriales bacterium
CGCCCTCGGAATTCAACAATAAAATCATATGTAAATGGTTCGGCATAATAACATATTTGTCAACCGAAACGCAAGGATACCGTTCCGGGATATTATTAATTGCGTTTCTTATTACAAGGCCATATTCGGATAGATTCTCTGTATCTTGCGGACGCGCAATGCGCGCCCCTACATTCTTCCACAGCATTTCGTGTCTGTCTTTTATACATAATGTAATAAAATATGCGCCGTTTCGGCTGTAATCATATTCTCTCAACCTGTTTGGCTTTCGCTTGACCAATTTTACAACACCCACCGACTAAAAGATTTGTGTTACCGGGAACCCCACCTGTTTGAAGAGGTTCGGACCATTGTAGGGGCGCGCATTGCGCGTCCGCCCTCGTTATTCAATCCGATTTGGCTGAACTCATATACATTACTGCTCTATCTTCTTTTTTCCATCCCCGCCAAACTTGAAAGCAACAGCTTCAATAATCATGCCGTACACAATGCCGGCCACAAAGCTCATATGGTCAGAAAATCCTGTCGCGCTATAGTAAGCAAAAGAAACGGCGCAGCCGAGAATCGCTCCTCGAATAATCGCCTTTGACAGGCTGACTTTAGCCAGAGGCAAACCGATTAAAAGCCCCATAAGCAGTCTGTTGTACCATAAGGAAAACAGCAAGAATACCTCTCTTTCGGGACCAAACCTGACATAAGCGCCAATAATGCAAAACACGCCCAGTATAGCACCCATGAGCAGAGAAACAGTAAGTCTTTTTGTAAACATTTTCATCTTCCTTTCATTTTTTCAATTTGTCTTGTGTCCTACGCCCGCACCAAATCTGCAAACGACATCTGTGCATTTTGTGACATCAACGCTACAATACTATTCCTTCAACATCTGCAACAACTTTTTTGAAAGCAGTTGGGATAGAATACCTGTGGTTGATTTCTTCTTTTGTTGCCCAAGTTAAATCCGAATAATCTTGAATCTCCGTCGCTTTTACAAAGTAGCTTTTCATGTGAAATTCCAAATGGGTGAATATGTGTTTTGACGGCGGTAATTTGGTTATTTCACCGGCTGTAACGCCAAGAAGGTCGAGTGCTTTCTTCGTTTGTTCCCGCGTCAAATGCCCTTCGACATTCGGGAACTCCCATAAGTTTGGCAACAGACCTTGTGCGGCTCTTTTTCTTAACGCATAACTGCTCTGATAGGAGATAACAAAAACGGTCTTCTTCAGAATCTTACGTGCCTTTTTACCCGACTGCACCGGTAACTCCAAAGTCAAGCCTTTGCGGTAGGCCTCACAGCAACCGCTTACCGGGCACTCGGCGCATTTCGGCTCGCCATTTGGCAAACAGATTGTCGCCCCTAAATCCATCAACGCTTGATTAAAATCGCCGGGATTGTCGTTTGGTATCCACTGCAAGGCAAGCGGCTCAAACAGTTTCTTTGTTACCGGACTACTGATATTTTCACTGCTAGCCGTCACTCTGGCAATGATGCGCAGAACATTCCCGTCAACCGCAGGCACCGCTTTGCCGAAAGCGATGGATGCAATTGCCCCGGCCGTATACACGCCGATACCGGGTAAAGACATCAATCTTTTCATTTCGGAAGGAATTTCACCGCTAAACTCCTCAATAATTTTTACTGCCGCTTTTTTCAGATTAAGCGCTCTGTTGTAATAACCAAGTCCCTGCCACAACTTCAACAATTTTTCTTCTTCAATTTGTGCCAACGCCCCTATGGTTGGAACATCTGCAATGAACCTTAAAAAATATGGAATAACCGTATCCACCCTGGTTTGCTGTAGCATGATTTCGGAAATCCAAACTTTATAAGGGGTTGGGTCACTTCGCCACGGTAAAACTCTGGCTTCTTTTTTGTACCACTGCATCAGCAGGTTTTGGAATTCAGCTCGCTTCATTGTATCGCTCTTTCATAAGATTTTTTAATCATATTTTAATTCCCCCGTACTCTCGCCATAATCTTCGCAAATTCATCGACAATAACCTGTTGCGAAAGAACGCCCATTGAATTCGTTTCGTGGTAGTGATTTTCGTCAAAGCGATCCCTTGTTGTTGATAAAAACGGCTGTTTCGGATGCAGAACAAAATCATTCACCGGTACAACATACCCTGTCATATCGTTTGATACGCCGAACACAAGCAGATTTTTATCATCTGCCACTTCAACAAGGGATGGTGGATTAATTTCCGCCCCTTTGCCCGTTGCGGATTTTTCTGCTGTTTGATAGTCACCGTAAACTGCCTGTGTAAACATTTCGCCCGGGAGCATAAGTATTTGCTGCCCACCGATCTTGATGTAAGTCATTTCGGATTTGTTCGCAATGCCAACCTCACCGCGGCTGTCGGGGTACACATCGGTGTTCATCGTCCCCCTCATAGCAAGCAGGGTCAAAACACAGTTATCTATAGGCATATAAAACGGTTGGCTTAAAATTGTTATTTCCGGCTTCAATTCCTCGTCGTTTTCTATAGACATGGCTGCTTCACCGAGCATTTTGCCCTGCTTTTTAATGTTTTCAACTTTGTCATCATCGTAATGCGCCACGTCAAGCGCGCCTATCGCACCGATACCGAACACGACATTTGCTCCGCAACCCGCCGAAACGGTTTCGCGCAGAAAATAGGGGTATTCGCCGCTGAGCAAACGGTTTTCGCCGCCAAGAGCGTTGGGGTGCCCGCCAAAGTTCATAATCCAAGTTTCGATGCCTGCGGCATCGGGCACAAAGCGGAACCTGGTGAGCACGTCATGCAGTTTGCCGTGCAGTCTCTTGGTGAATTGAGCCCCCGGTAGACTGATGCTGCCCAAATACAGTTTGCCGGGTTCACGGTTTTGATAGGCTTTTTCGCATACTTCGCATATCTTGTCAAAAAGCATGGTCATGTACGCCGGGTCTTTGCCGTCCGATGGCATACCGAGCAAATTGGGTTTGCCCCAATAGCCGACGGTATCAATACCGGAATGGCTGTGCGTGCAGCTTATGTTGATGAATTTACACCCGGTTTTTTTACTGAAGCCATCAAGCATCCCGCGTATTTTTGTAACCTCAACCCTTGTCAGCCCGATTATATCGGCGCTGACCCATACAAAGCCTTTTCCGGTGCCGCAGTCAAGCCAAACTGCACTGACAGAAACCGGCGTAAGCACGCCCTCCATAATATGACCGGAGCCGTGGCCGGCGATTAAATAAGTTTTCCCCGCTTTTAAATCCGGCATTATTTCCGCACTCGCAAAGCCGGAAAAGTATTGTTCCCCTTGTATCTTTTCGGGCTGAACTTCCTCAATTTCCGGTTTTGTCATTTTTCTTGCCAGTTTTTTCCCGTACCCTTTTGCAACTGCGCAAACCGCCTTAGATGCTATGTCCATAATCTGCATATTATATCCTCAATTCTTATATTTTCACAACTGTAATTATACCATACAGTTTAAGATAATCAATAATAGTCTGGCAAAAAACACCCTGCCAAAGCCCTTACGCCCGAACAAAATATTTTAAATTTAACAAATATTCGTTTTTGAAGTCTTGTTTTAATATACTGTGTTTGGTATCATAGATGCGATAAAACTACAAAACCATGAAAATTTTGAAAGGAATGATTTAAAATATGGACATCGGTGTTGCCCTGATGGGTGGAACCTTTATGCCGGAGTTTAAAGGCGGGGTCGCCACACAGGAAACGGCTTTCGACCGCCTTGTTACCGGCTACCGTTTGGCAATGGAAATGGGTTATGATTATATTGAATCCTCGGCCGGCGAAATTCTCGCCCTTTCCGAGGAAGAGCTTAAGAAACTTATCGAGATGAAAAAGAACGATAAATTTGCTTTGCGGTATGTCAACAGTTTTGTACGCGCGGACCTTAAAATATGTACGGAAAGCGCGAGCATTTTGGAGGATTATGTGAACGAGGCCGTCCGCCGTATAGCGGCACTTGGCGCCGGAGTTATTGTTTTCGGCAGCGGCGTTGCGAGAAAACACCCCGAATCGATGACGCACACCCAAGGGATGCAAAAGTTCATTCAATTTTTAGGCTTTTGCTCAGAAGCGGCTAAAAAACACGGCATCAAAATAGCACTTGAGCCACTCAACCATACCGAAACGAATATTTTGAATTCGGTGGCCCAAGGGGTGGAACTTGTTCGCCGGCTGAACAGGCCGGAAATCGTCCTTTTAGCGGACGCCTTCCACATGGCTATCGAAGGGGAAACAGCCGAGGTTATACTGGACAACGAGGATATTATTTCCCACCTACATGTTTCCGAGGCACCCGGTCGGGTATGCCCGGGGAAATTCGGCGGTGAGTACCTGATAAAGCTTGGCAAAGACTTGCTGGACTCAGGGTTTTGCAAGGACGCGACAGTGGAATGCTGTTTTGATAGTTTTGAAAAAGAAGGGCCACAAGCACTTCGTTTCATAAAGGAGAAAATGTTATGAGCTTTGAACTCAAAAGAACGGGAAACGATGTGGATGTTTTTCTGGATGGTAAACTTTTTACCTCTTGTGTGAACAGTGCCGAGTATAAGGCGCCCTTCATGGGGCCTGTTTTGACAAAGGACGGTATCAACTTTACTCGAGCGGACCGTCACCACAAAGAACACCCGCATCAGCGGTCTGTTTTCATCGGCATCGGCGATGTCAACGGCTATGACTTTTGGAATGAGCACGCAATACCGCTCGGGCTTATTCGCGCCCAAAGTGTTCGCACGGCCGGCGGCGGTGCTACGGCAACCGTTTCGGTGGACTCCATCTGGCAAGGGCGCAGAGGCAAAAAGTTCCTTGACGAAGAACGAACCTATAGCTTTTCCAAAGTCAGCGACACCTGCACGAGGGTAGATATTTCGCTCAAATTAACGGCAAGCTACGGCAACATAAAATTTGGAAAAACCAAAGAAGCCGGCCCCCTGGGTATCCGAGTTGTGGACGAAATGCGCGTTAAGGACGGCGGCAGCTTTGTCAATTCCGAAGGCGGTATAAACGAGGACGGTTGCTGGGGCAAATCTGCACGTTGGTGCAATTACAGCGGCCTTGTCGACGGCAAAAAAATCGGCATAGCGGCTTTTGATCACGCCGAGAACGAGCGTTACCCGACCGCATGGCATGTGCGCAATTATGGGCTCATGGCCGCTAATAACCTGTACTTCAAAGGCGGGTACAAGCTGAAAAAAGGCGAGAGCATCCTTTACAACTTCACCCTATGTTTTTGGGAAGATAATTTTGACCCCGAAACATACTCAGCCCTTATCTGACAGCTCCCGCCCAACAAAATCAAGGCTTCATCTTTTACAGACCATTTGCTATTTGAAAAAAAGCAAATGGTCTGTTACAATATACCCATACTTTTACACGTGCTTAGCTGGAATAGGGGGGAGAAATTTTGTATACATGTTGTATGGATACTTTAGCAAATTTTGGATTGAAAGAGAATATGGTTCTTTTGGTTTACGGCATTACGCTGATTATAATCCTTGCTATTGGTTTTGCGGTTCGAGCACTCTTGAACTTTATCATTGTAAGAGTGGTCAAGCGAACGACAAAAAGAACAAACAGTAAATGGGGCGAGATCCTATTAAGGAAAAAAACCTTTCATCGCATTACATACATCGTTTTTCCAATTGTCATTAAATCATTTTTCAATACTTTTCCGGAACAGTCTGATTTTTGGAAGACGCTTATCGATCTACTTTCAACCATCGTAGCTGTTGTGGCCGTTAGCGCACTCATCAATGCAGCCGATGAAATTTACAGAAGCTATGAAATATCCAGAATCAAGCCTATCCGTGGTATTCTGCAGGTGGCTAAGGTCATACTCTATGTCGTTGCCGGCGTAATCTTGATTTCTCAGCTGATGGGTAAAAGTCCGCTGGTTTTGCTAAGTGGGCTGGGTGCTATGACGGCTGTTTTAACTTTAGTTTTTAAAGACGCTATTCTTGGTTTTGTTGCAGGCATTCAGTTAAGTTCAAACAACATGTTGCACATAGGGGATTGGATAGAAATGCCGGGGCATTCCGCCAACGGTACAGTTATTGAACTCTCACTCACTACGGTCAAGGTGGAAAACTTTGACCAAACAATAACAACCGTACCTGCCTACTCTTTGGTTTCGGAGCCGTTTATCAACTGGCGCAGTATGCAAAACTCGGGAGCCAGGCAAATTAAACGCTCCATCTATATTGATGCCGCAAAAATAAAACCATGTGATGAAGAGATGCTTGAAAGGCTAAGCAAAATCCATTTGCTCAAAGATCACATGCAAAACAAACAAATAGAAATCAGCAAAGATAATGCCCAGCATGGGTATGATTTATCCGTATCCGTCAATGGGCGCCGCCTTACCAACATCGGCGTTTTCCGAGCCTATATGCTCGCATACATCAAGCATCACCCGGGCATAAAAAAAGATATGATTATGATGGTTCGCCAATTAAGCTCAAACGGAACTGGGGTACCGCTTGAAGTATATGCTTTTGCAAACACGGTCAACTTCGCAGAATATGAGATGATTCAATCGGATATATTTGACCATTTATATTCCATCGTCGACGAGTTCGGTCTTTCGGTTTTCCAACAGCCAAGCGGAAGCGATATTCGCGACGGTTTAACGAGTATAAAAATCGATTCTTAATCAATTATTCATTAGCAACCGCTTTGACCGCCAACTATCGGCTACCTAAGGGCACAACAGCCCCGGAACCTCGTTAGAGGCCGGGGCCTTCTCTTTTAGTATAGCCGCTTGTTCACGCTTACACTTGGTCAACAATCGAATAATGACCAGAACTTTGCATTGCGTAGCCGCTGGTCATCCAACACGAGTTCTCGAATTTTATCCGGTAAGTGTTCGCGTTGCCACCGGCACTCCATACGCCCGGCTTCCTCTCGCTCATTTACGACTACAGATGCACGAACGGCTCTGATGGCATACGCTGCCGCACCCAACTCATGAGCGGCCATATGCGCCACCGCCACCGCTTGCCCTGCGGCACGGGCAGCCTCCCTTGCCGCGCCGGACACGTCCCTGGCCGCGGCATGTGCGGCAAAGGCCGCTGTTCGGGCTTGCGACATGGTGATTTCACCCCGCACCCAGGCATGTGTTTGTTCTATTGCTCGGCGGGGACGGTCATCCTCTTGTTGCACCTGCTCAAACAGGTGCAACACATGCTGCGCACACTCAGCCGCCCACACGGCAAAAAGGTGATGGTCGTCATCCTGCAAAGTTCCGCCGCGGCGCAAAGTGACAAACCTTAAGTCCCGCTCCTTATTGAAAATAACCTGTCTGTCCATCTAACTTTCCTTTCGGCTTCTTATCATTTGCCAATCGTGAAAAAATCGGGTAAGAGCGCAATAGAAACTGCGTCAAATTCTATCAATCCCTCTTGTCTCATTTTCGCAAGTTCCCTGGATAAAGACGTTCTTTGCACACCGATTCTTTCTGCCAGTGCTTTTTTTGACATGTTAAGGTTTATCGTATTTGAATTTTGCTTTTTGTGTTCATAATCGAGATAGCTTGTTATGCTTTCACGAATCGTCCTGTTTACATAGTGTTTGATTCTGTCGCCCAGTATGACGGTATGGTCAGCCACGTATTCAAGGTAATGCTCTAAAAAATCATGGTTGTCGGAAAACAGCTTGAATAAACGATTTTTGTTTATCTCCAAAATCACGGTAGGCTCTTTTGCGGTAACGGTCATTGGGTAATATGGTTTTTTGGAAAACATAAGATTGCCGCCAAGAATATCGCCGCTGAAAAACTCCGCTATTGTCATCAGATTGCCTGATTCGTCAATACGTTCAATAACCACTTTGCCCGACAGAATAATTTCAAGCGTTGAGCACTCTTCCCCCACATAATGAACAATATTATTTTTGTGGTACTCAACCGTTTTAAA
Organism: uncultured Eubacteriales bacterium; assembly: GCA_964568955.1. Lineage (GTDB taxonomy): Bacteria > Bacillota > Clostridia > Oscillospirales > Acutalibacteraceae > UBA1447. Next base: position 17,255 of record CAZMSM010000025.1, read on the forward strand.
GCTGCCCTCATTGAGAAAAACTTCAATTTCTTCGGGACTGATTGATTCGATAAGATCAATCAGTTGCATTAACGGCAAATAGTTTTTCAATACTAATCCTCCTAAGGTGTTACATCGGTAACACCTTTTTCTTTATTTTACCACTATAATAAGAGTATATCAATATAGGAGGTCTGTATGGATAAATTTACAATCGTATTCTTAGTCATTGCCCTTGTTCTTACCATTGTCTCGTTAGTCAAGGATAAGAAGAAGACATTTGCCGCAATGAAGAAATCCAAAGGCATGATGGGCAATATGCTGGGTGAAATTATCGCCATCATCTTTTTAATCGGTCTTGTTTTAACGTTCATCCCACCCGAAACCATAAAGTCACTGTTGGGCACAGCCAATGTTTATGTGTCAAGCCTTGTTTCGGCGCTTGTGGGGAGCATCACCCTCATCCCGGCCTTTGTCGCATTCCCGCTGGTTGGGTCCTTGGTTGATGCGGGGGCAAGCATTGTACCCGCAGTCGCCTTCCTTACCACCCTTACCATGGTTGGAATCGTCACCTTTCCGCTTGAAAAGAAAGAGTTCGGAACGAAGTTTGCGGTTCTCAGGAATGTGATGAGCTTTGGATTTGCTATTGTTATTGCGTTGATTATGGGGGTAATTTTGTGAAAGCTGTCTCTAAAACCGTCTCGGTTATAAAAAAGAATAAAATGCTTTTCCTTATGGCCTTAGTATACCTTATTATCTTCGCCGTATCGTCCGACAAAGCAATAGAGTCTGTCAAAAACAGCATGTATTATTTGATAGAGATGATTCAAATACTACCCATTATTTTCTTGTTCACGGTTGTGATTGAAGCCTTGATTCCCAAAGAAATGATCATGCGCAGCTTTGGTGAAAATTCCGGATTAAAGGGCAACCTGCTGGCCTTATTGCTCGGCAGCGTCTCGGCCGGCCCCATATATGCCGCTTTCCCCGTGAGCAAAGCCTTGCTTGGCAAAGGTGCAAGGGTATCAAACATCGTTATTATCCTAAGCACCTGGGCGGTTATCAAGGTTCCTATGCTCGCTAATGAAGCAAAGTTCCTTGGGGTGAACTTTATGGTTGTCAGATGGATTCTTACGGTTATTGCAATATTCGTTATGGCCTACACCATGGGACTGCTTGTTAAGAAGAAGGACTTACCCGTTGATGCAAAAGAGCCCGATATGCTTGAAGTAAAAGAAGAGTATTGCACCGGCTGCGGAATCTGTGTGAAATTGCTCCCGGACTATTACGAAATGAACAAAAACAAAGCCGTGATTCGAAAAATGCCGGATGAAGCTCAAGATTTACAAGCAATTATGGCCACTGTTGAAAAATGTCCGTCTAAAGCGATCACACTAAACAAAAAGGAGAAGGTAGTATGAAGTACATAGCTCACATCATTCGAATACTGTTCTTAGCGCTCTTTCTGGTTCTCTTCATCAAAGGGAAAGCAATGCTTTGGTTTGCCCTGTTTGCCGTAAGCCTGATTGTCGCCCTTATTTTTGGGCGCGTATACTGCGGTTACGTCTGCCCCATGAATACACTGATGTTACCCACCGAGTGGCTGTCAAAAAAACTGAAAATTCAAACGAAAAAAACACCCAAGTGGCTCAAGAACGGCTATTTCACTTGGATCTCCTTGGTCGTAAGCATTGTCGCAATGCTGGTGTCAAAGAAAGTTTTCCAAATCAACCTGCCGATTTTACCTTTCTGGATGCTCCTGGCCGTACTTGTTACCCTCCGATACAGACCGGCAGTGTTCCACAACCTCCTTTGCCCCTTTGGAGCCCTTCAAAAATTCTTCGGCCGTTTTGCAATATTTTCGGAAAGAGTCCATAAAGACACTTGCATCGGTTGCAAGCTCTGCGAGAAAACCTGCCCCTCCGACGCAATCGTCGTTTCTGCGGAAGATAAAAAGGCCACCGTCAATACTGCCTTGTGCCATCAATGCGGCAACTGCCAACAAGTCTGTCCGACGAGCGCTATTCATTATAAAACAAAAAAGGTTAAAAGCGATTAACGTTCCGCTTGAACCGCTAATCAAATAATCAACACACAACAAAAAGGCTTTCGAGGCAACTAATTGCTCCGAAAGCCTTTTTTATTTTATGCAGTGGTTAAGAGGTGCGCACCGACTTTAGAATGTCACTGTTTTATCGGCCCACTCCACCAGCTTTAGGCAGTCTACCATCGTTGACAGCGGACAAACCTCGTTACCGTCCATATTCCTTGATTTTAGACAAGCACCGCAGGCAAGCATTTCCCCGCCCACTTCATGAAAGGCTTCAACTTGCGCGGCCACATCAAATTTTTCATGGTGAAGATTTGGGATTTCCACAGCTTCACCCATGAGGAACACTTTTACTTGATGGTCGTTCTTTTTTGCGGTCACAGCAAAGCGCATAGCATTCCATGCTTTTTCAAATTCCTTGGTTTGGATAATAATGCCAAGCTTCATTGGGATACCTCCATTGTTGACCAATCCATCGTATAATTTTATTTGCTCGGTGGGAAAGGTTGCTTTTTAAGCCATGAAAAGTTCAATGTCCGAATCAACCGTGCCGATGCCTGCAATGCCGAATTTTTCTATAAGAACCTTTGCAACATTCGGGGATAGGAAGCCTGGAAGTGTGGGGCCGAGATGGATATTCTTAACACCCAAATACAGCAGTGCCAAGAGTACGATGACGGCCTTCTGCTCATACCAAGCAATATTGAACGCAATCGGCAGGTCGTTGATGTCATCAAGACCAAACACCTCTTGGAGCTTCATCGCAATAAGGGCAAGCGAGTAGGAGTCGTTGCACTGGCCCGCGTCAAGCACACGTGGAATTCCACCGATGTCACCCAGTTGCAATTTGTTATAGCGGTACTTGGCGCAGCCTGCGGTTAGAATAATGGTGTCTTGCGGGAGCTTTTGGGCAAACTCGGTGTAATACTCTCTCGACTTCATGCGCCCGTCGCAACCGGCCATTACAAAGAACTTTTTGATGGCGCCTGATTTTACAGCTTCAACAACTTTGTCTGCCAAAGCCAACACCTGGTGGTGGGCAAAGCCGCCGACGATGGTGCCGGTTTCAATCTCTTCCGGTGCGGGCAAGGTTTTAGCAAGGGCGATGATCTCGGAAAAATCTTTTTTACCGCTTTCATCCGCCACAATATGCGTACAGCCGGGGTAACCCGTGGAGCCGGTGGTGAAAATTCTCCCCTTCACTTCTTCGCTTCTGGGGGGAACGATGCAGTTGGTTGTAAACAGGATGGGGCCGTTAAAAGATGCAAATTCGGTAATCTGCGCCCACCATGCGTTGCCATAGTTGCCGGCAAAGTTGTCATACTTTTTAAAAGCAGGATAGGAATGGGCCGGCAGCATCTCACTGTGGGTGTAAACATCCACGCCGGTACCTTTTGTTTGCTCAAGCAACTGCTCTAAATCAACCAAATCATGGCCGGAAACAAGAATAGCAGGGTTTTTCCTCACGCCGATATTCACTTGCGTAATCTCGGGATTGCCGAACCTTGATGTATTGGCTTCGTCCAAAAGTGCCATTGCTTTTACGCCGTTTTCGCCTGTTTGAAGCGTCAGTGCGACCAAGTCATCTGCCGTCAGGCTATCGTCCAGGGTTGCCGCTAAGGCTTCGTAGACAAATGCATTGATTTCAAGGTTCTCTTTGCCAATGTTCTTCGCATGTTCGGTGTAGGCAGCGATGCCTTTCAGACCGTAAATAATCATTTCACGCAACGAGCGTACATCTTCGTTTTCGGTTGCCAAAACACCGGCAACATCATTTTTTGAAAGCATAGCGGCTCTTGAATCCACGGTGAAGGTAGCGGCGTCGTGTAAATCGGCAGCAGTGCCGCCCTTTCGCAGTTCGTCGCGAATAGCAATCATCTTCACGATTTGATTTTCGAGGGAATCTTCGTCATAGTTTGCGTTGGTGATGGTCATAAACAGGCTGCTGAGCACTTGATAATTCGCATCATCAAGGCTGCTGATATCAAGCTTATTTTTGACAACGATTTCGGAAATACCTTTTAACGTATAAATCAGCAAATCCTGAAGCTTTGCAACCTCTTCATTCTTACCGCATACGCCGCGGACTGTACAGCCAACTCCTTTGGCCGTTTCTTGACATTGATAACAAAACATACTCATTGTTTTTCTCCTTTTTTGTTTTTTTATAACTTTCGTTCCACACCAAAAATTGTGCTTGGGTGTTGGCCACGATGTGTGGTTTTTTTCTAAAATCACAAACGGATGACTCTCCCGGGCCAAAGGGCTTGTTCGTGACTTAGAGCCATTCGCCATGCTGGCGGGTGTAAATCTTTTTAATCAGCTGTGCAGCGAGGAAATACCCGGCTAGGATAAGTGCTAACCACGGTGCAAAGCTCACAGGTAGCGGCATCATGTCGATGCCTGTCGCAATGTTGCTGAAGGCAATAACAATTGCCACAACGGTAACCGTCAAGGTGGACATCAACAGTCCGAGGGACGGCCTGCTTTGCAAGAACGGTATTTTTGCCGTGCGTATCATATGAATGACCAATACCTGTGATACGGTGCCGAATACAAACCACCCGGCGTGGAACAAGGGGGCGAGTTCCGGTGTGTTAGCCCCCACAACTTTCCACAGTACGACAAAACACATAATATCAAATACGGAGCTTAAAGGCCCCATGTAGGCTATAAAGGACTTGATGCTTTTCGTGTCCCATTTACGCGGTTTTTTAATGTATGCATCGTCTACCCTGTCAAAGGGCATACCCAGTTGAGAAAAGTCACACAGCAGGTTTTGCGTTAATATTTGAACCGGTAGCATGGGCAAGAAAGGTAAAAAGATACTCGCCGCAATGACGGAAATAATATTGCCGAAGTTCCCGCTGGTCGCCATCTTGATGTACTTAATAATATTCCCAAACGTGCGACGCCCCTCGATAACCCCTTCTTCAAGAACCATTAAATCTTTTTCCAACAGAATAATATCAGCGGTTTCCTTGGCGATGTCAACAGCACTGTCTACGGAAATACCGACGTCTGCTTGACGCAGGGCGGGGGCGTCATTGATGCCATCCCCCATGTAGCCGACCGTGTGCCCTCTTGACTGAAAAGCTTTTACGACTCTTTCTTTTTGCGACGGAGACAGCTTGGCAAATAGATCACAAGTGTTTACCGCCTCTTTGAGTGCCGTGTCGTCCATGCGCTCCACATCAGCACCCGTCAGTAGCCGGGATGTATCCACGCCTACCTTGTTGCAAACCTTCACCGCCACGCCCTCACTGTCCCCTGTTAAGACGACAGTTCGCACGCCGTGGTCATAAAGTGCGGTGATAGCAGCTTTTGCACTTTCCTTGGGCGGATCGAGGAAGCCGATAAAGCCGATTAAAACCATATCTTTTTCATCAGCAACGCTGAATGCGCCGCTTTCGGGCACTTCGTTTTTTTGCGCTACGGCAATCATCCGAAGACCATCGGCATTATGCTTTTCGTAAATCGCAAGAGCGGCACGCTTAAGCTCTTCGTCCATGGGTGAAACGATTCCGTCTTTTTCCACAAAAGAGCAAATGGCTACCATTTCCTCCACTGCGCCTTTGGCAATGAGTTGACGTTTCCCCTTGTTATCTGTCAACACAACGCTCATCCTGCGGCGGGAAAAATCAAAAGGTATTTCATCCACAAGCGTATAATTATCAATGAGGTTTTCCAGCCCCTTTTGATCTGCACGGTTGATAACCGCAAGGTCAATCAGGTTTTTAAGCCCTGTCTGGAAGTAACTGTTGAGGTAGGCATGGCGAAGAATACGGGGGTCATCCTCGCCGTTGAGATTCATATATTTTTCCAGCACAATCCTGTCCTCGGTCAGGGTGCCGGTTTTGTCCGTACAGAGCACATCCATTTCACCAAAGGTCTGTATGGCGCCCAGGGTGCGGACAATAACTTTATGCTTGGCCATGGAAACGGCGCCTTTGGCAAGTGTTGAGGTCATAATGACCGGCAACATTTCCGGCGTCAGCCCAACGGCGATACTGATTGAAAAAAGCAAGGCACTCGCCCAGCTGCCGCCCGGTTTTAACCCGTTAATCAACAGTACGATAGGTACCGTCACGAGCATGATGCTGACAATAAGCTTACTGACTGAATTTACACCACGTTCAAAACTGGTTTTTGCACGGTCACCGGAAAGTGATTTTGCCATTGAACCGAAATAAGTATGATTCCCGGTTGCCAGCGCAACGGCGCAGGCGCTACCGCTGATGACGTTTGAACCCATAAAGCCAATATTTTGCAAATCTGTCAGTGAACCGTCTGCATTGTCATCGATGTCTTTAAATTTTTCCACGGGGTTTGATTCACCCGTTAAGGCCGACTGTGCAACAAAGGTGTCCTTCGCTGCCAAAAACCGTACATCTGCGGGCAACATATCCCCTGCCGAAAGGCGAATAATGTCCCCCGGAACAACCTCGTCCATTTCGATTGACTCTAACTTGCCATCCCGCCAAACATCCGCTTTGTTGGAGATTCTTTTGGACAAGCTTTCTGCGGCACTGTTGGATCGCTCGCTTTGAATAAAAGCAACCAAACCGGACAAAACCACCATGGCCAAGATAATAATAACAGTATTATAATCGGGCTGTGAGGAAGATATGACATCCGTAAAAAGGGTAATAGCCGCTATGACAAGTAAAATAATGTTAAAGGGATTGATGATAGAATCTTTGATTCTGTGGAACAGTGTGTTTTTGATGCCCACCGTAATGATGTTTTTCCCAAACTCATCTTGTCTTTCTTCCGCCTCTTCCTGCGTGAAGCCCGCCTGTTTGGCGGATAAATTTTCAAATAACTCCTCTTGCGTCAAAAAAGCAAAGTTGCGAATATTTGCCTCGGTCTCAAGTCTGTTTTTTTGAATTTCCTTGCTGATTTTTGTTTTGCTTGTGAATCTCAGTCTCACCGGAACCACTCCTTTTTCTGTTTTTTGCTGCCCGGTGAAAACATGAAAACAATTGTGGCAATAAAAAGCCGCCTCAAAAGGCGGCGTTGTGAATACAAGGCGAGTTAGCCATCAAGAGTCGTGCATAATGGATAACAGCCTGCAAAAGCGCCGGCCAATTGATCTGTTTTGCACCGCGGGTCAATACCATGCAATCGACCTCGAGGGATGCTATCCAAAATCCCACACCCTTTTTTATCAATTTGTTATATTATAGCAGTTTAACCCAACACGGTCAATCCCGACAGGAAAACTCCACCGATTATTACACCGCTTGCTATGACAAGGGTTTGCCGCAACATCCGCCAATTTGCGGCAAAACTCTGCCTACTCGAGATGTATTTCGGTCTAAAGGAATGACCGTGGGTTTTTAAGCTTTTGCTATTGTTTTGCCAAAATCAATGGCCGCTTGCTGTGCGTCGGTATCCGGATTCCATTGGTTCCTGAAGCCTTCGCCGACAACTTCAAAACCGGCATCTGCCATTAAGCCATTGATTACCTTGACGGATTCCCCGCTCCAACCATAACAGCCAAATGCGGATGATTTTTTGTTCTTAAACTTCATCTCTTTCATAAAATGAACGAACCCTGCCATGCCATGCAAAATACTGCTTGAGACCGTTGGTGAGCCGATAAGGACCATTTTTGATTTAAAAACATCTGTAATCAAGTCGTTGTCATCGCTTTTGGCAAGGTTGTGAATTTTAACAACCACATCGGAGTCAACCAGGGCGATACCTTGTGCTATCTTTTCAGCCAATGTCCTTGTTCCGTTCCACATGGTTTCATAGATAATTGTAATCTGGTTTTCTTGATAATCATTTGCCCACTCGACATATTTTTCAATAAT
>CAZMSM010000025.1:25115-27067 GCA_964568955.1 uncultured Eubacteriales bacterium
CTGTTGATTCAAACAGGCAATCCCCCCCAACAAATACCTGACTTATCCTTATATTATCATCAAACACAATGATATCAGCATCATTTCCTGGAGTTAAGGCTCCTTTTCCGACGGCTCCAATAATTTGTGCCGGGTTGTCCCGCCAGAGAATGCCGTGGCTCGTTGCAATGATATCAATGGGGAGGTTCATCGCAATCACTTGATCCAACTTTTTCCTCAGCAGCGCACTAAAGGGTGTCAGAATATTTGCATAATACTTCATGCCTTCATTGAAAAGGTCGCATTGGTCCACCTCGTCATTAAACAGTTTTTCGCTGGCCAAATGCTGGCCGAACGCATCGTTGCTGAACAGTATATTATCTTTTGTGAGGTATGTCGCCATGCTGTCCGGCCAATGGAGCATGGTCATTTCGACAAAAACAAGTTCCTTGCCATTCCCGATGTCAATTTTATCCCCTGTTTTTACAACCTGAAAATTCCAATCCTGATGATATTGCCCTTTTAAGGATTTAACCGCATTGGCTGTGCAATAAATCGGTTTGTCCGGAATATGCTTCATCAACGCAGGCAGAGCACCGCTGTGGTCAACTTCCCCATGATTGGCAACGATAAAATCAATTTTTTGCAAATCGATTTCCTTCGCTAAGTTTTCAACAAACTCCCCCGCAAAAGGCGCCCAAACCGTATCAATTAGGACAGTTTTTTCTTCTTGAATCAAGTAAGAATTGTACGTTGACCCTTTATGGGTTGAAAAATCATCACCATGAAATTTTTGAAGTTCCCAATCAACCTTACCTACCCAGTGTACATTGTTTTTAACCGGCTTTTTCATTGTCAATCTCCCTCCCTTAATTATGTGTTTCTTCGTCTCTCGTATCGCAACACTTGATTTTCTTTTTATACAGGGTATTCACGTCGGGGTTTTTGTCTCCGAAAGTTTCCATAATTTCTTCCAGAATCGCCGCCCTGTCTAAACCTTCCTGCTCTCTTTTCTTTATCTGTTTGTACGCACCGAAAACAGTTGACGGGCCGATTTCTGAAGAAAAGTGACCCACTCCCTGGTTCCAAGCAAACAACGAAAAAAGCTCATCCAACTCTTTGATCGTAACGCCCAAAGAATATGCTTTTATCAGTTCCCGTGTGGCTTGCCTGAACCTTGACGCGCCAATGGCGTTACTCATGGACAAAAGGAGCTTGGTCTTCAGGTCGATGGCCGCGTTTTCATCGCCCCATATCAGTTCCCAAAAGTCAACAATCGTGCCGGCAAGGGCATCGTCGATTGCTTTATAGTTTACAATGGCGGTTGGTTTAAAGGGCATGTCCGCCCCGCTTTCGAATGTGATCGTTTTCATTTGAGTGCGATAAAAATAGGCCCTGTATTCGTGGTCGGATACCTTTTCCGTCGCATACTCAAAGCCCAGATCTTCCAGCGCCGAATACAAGGGCTTTGGCTCAAAGCTTTGAACAACACAAATCCCGTTATCCAAATTAACCTGTTGCGCTTTGTGTAAAATCATCGGCAAAAAATTGCCGGTTAATTGTCTGACATCGATTATAGCAAACGATGCTTTTTTGTCTTCCCATTTTATTGCCATCATTTGCCTCCTTAATTTTTCGGAGCAGGTGCCTTAATGACTATTAGCTCCAACGTGTCAACATGCAGGTTTTTGACATTCATTTTTGTTTGAAATGGGATTTTTAGCAGTGTCCCACCCTCGTACTCATGAGCTTCTTGTTCATCAAGAGCAATGGAGAGTGTTCCCCTGACCACCGTCATGTAAACGTTGGAGTTCGAAAAATGCTCAGGCAACCCTTCGTTTTTGTTAAATACCATGTGAAGGTAATGAATATTTTCATCAAAGATTACCCTTTCCACGGCCTTTTCATCACCAACAGACAGCTTGAATACCTGTTCAACCATCATGCATACCTCCTAAATATTTTAACCTCTC
>CAZMSM010000026.1:0-26489 GCA_964568955.1 uncultured Eubacteriales bacterium
TTATAACGATAAAGACCCGATAAGCAAAGCCTATACCGTAAAAGAACTTGAATAAAACCGATTTTGAGGTGTGTGTTTGCTTGACAATAATTATTATAACTCGTAAAATATTGATAAACAACCGGACAAATATCTTTAGAAACACAGGAGAATGACGATGCAGGAATACCGTAGGGTTATTGCTAAAATTGATTTAAACGCAATACTCCATAATTTTAATGCAATAAAAAACAAGATTAATAAGGATACAAAAGTGTTGACGGTTCTCAAAGCAGATGGTTACGGTCATGGTGCCGTGCCGATCGCACAGTTACTGAAAGATAAAACCGACTATTTTGGTGTTTCAATTATTGAGGAAGCGTTGGAGCTTCGCAACGCCGGCATAGATACCCCAATATTGATTATCGGGTACACTTCGCCCGAGCGTTTTGAAGAACTCTTGTTAAACGATATCGATCAAACGATTTTCCATCTTGACGTAGCAGAAAATCTGTCGTATATAGCTACCGTAATCGGTAAAACAGCAAAAATTCATATAGAAATCGATACCGGAATGAATAGAACAGGGTTTCCGGCTTGCTCGGAAAGCTTGGATATTGTTGAGAAAATTGCCAAACTCCCCAACATCCAAATTGAAGGTATTTTCACTCATTTTGCAAATGCGGATATGTGCGACAAAACATCCGAAAAACAGCAAAAGAGCATATTTCAAGATTTTATCAAGTGCGTTGAAAACAAAGGTATTTCTATCCCCATCAAACATTGTTGCAACAGTGCCGCAACAATTGATGAAGACGACTATTTTGATATGGTCAGGGTAGGTCTTCTGCTCTATGGGCTTTATCCTTCCGAAGAGGTTCATAAGAAAAATCTCTATTTGATACCGGCCATGGAATTGAAAACACATGTAATTTTTGTCAAAACGGTTGAAGCCGGCCAAGGGGTCAGTTATGGGCATACATATTTTACCGAAAAAAAGACGACGATAGCAACCTTACCAATCGGTTATGCGGACGGTTATCCAAGAGCTCTTTCGTCAAAAGGCCGTGTTTTAATCAAAGGCAAGTATGCACCTATTATCGGCAGAGTTTGTATGGGGCTTATGATGGTTGATGTGACCGACATTGACTGTGTTGTGTTAGGGGATGAAGTTACCCTGATTGGTTCACAAGGTGGCAATGCTATTACGGTAGAAGAGCTTGGTGCCTTGTCCGAAAGCTTCAATTACGAAATTATCTGTGGCATAAGCAGAAGAGTACCCAGAGTATACTTTGAAAATAACGAAGAAACCCTTTTTTGCTCAAGTTTTGAAGATTGTTAACGGTTATCAAATATTAAACACCGCAAGAATCTACAGGCATTGGATAACCCGGTGCATTCAAAAAAGTGCCTTTTACTGTGTTTAACAAGGCGTGATTGACCTAAAAACGATTGACAAATATACTGTTAAGTGGTAACATAAAGAAAATAAAAAAGGAAATGATTTTATGGAATTTTTACCAATTATTATCGGCGGTATCATCGTGATTATTCTCATATGGGTTATCGGCGCATATAACGGTTTTGTAAAAATGCGCAACAAGGTTGAAGAAGCTTTTGCAACCATGGATGTCTATCTAAAAAAGAGATACGACTTAATTCCAAACCTCGTAGAGACTGTCAAAGGGTATGCAAAACACGAATCGCAGACGCTTGAAAACGTTATAGCGGCGCGCAACATGGCTGCGAGTGCCACAACGACGGAAGACAAAGTAGCGGGCGAGAATATGTTGCAAGGCACGCTGAAAAGTCTGTTTGCCATTGCGGAAGCGTATCCGGACTTAAAAGCCAACTCTAACTTTATCAGCCTGCAAGGTCAGCTGACCGAGATGGAAGGCGAAATCGCCAATTCAAGGAAATACTACAACGCAATAGTTAAAACCTTTAACACGAAGGTAGAGGTTTTCCCAAGCAATATTATTGCCAAGCTCTTCAAATTCACCCGCAAGACCATGTTTGAGGTTGAAGAAGCCGAGCAAAGGCAAAACGTAAAGGTTCAATTCTAAATAAATGACAAAAGCCGCTATTGTATAATAGCGGCTTTTTGTTAAAGGAGACAGCATGATAAAAAAAACATTGACAATAGCGGTATCTGCCGTTTTAATCCTGGTGGTCTTTTGTGTGAGCGACTTGAGCGTTTTTGCCCTTGATTATGATATGGAAACAAAAGCCTTTGATGTAGATATCATCGTCAGGGAGGATAATGTTTACGACGTTACAACCACTATCAAAGTGAACTTTAACACGCAAAAACACGGTATTGTTTATTATTTGCCGTACGCCGGTGAGGTTGCAAGGGAAATCGATGGGCAGGATGTAAGAGAAAATTATCGCAACCGCATATCTAACGTTAGAATTCCGGGTTATAATCATGAAGTTTCCTATGAAAATGACAATGTTGTATTCAAAATCGGCGATGCGGAAAAATATGTTTCCGGTGAGCATACCTATGTTATCAAGTATAAATGTAAAATCTCTGACGATAAAACAACCGCCTTGGATGATGTTTATTGGAACATTTTTCCCTTTGAGTGGGAATCTCCGATACAAGCAGCAACGGTCACCGTAACCATGCCCAAAGCCTTTGATGCGTCAAAACTCGAGTTTATCGGGGGAAAGTATGGCGACACGGGTACTGATTACATGAGCTACGATGTTTCCGGCAACACGGTAACAGCCACCTTGAATCAGCCGTTGCCCATGGGTGATGGCGTGACCATGCGTCTGGTTCTGCCCGAAGGGTATTTTGTGGAGAACAATTCAATTTATGCGCTTGTTGCATTGATTATGCTGGCCGCGTTCGGTTTGATTGCATTGCTCTGGTTTTTCTATGGCAGGGATGAGAAGATAATACCCGTTGTCAGCTTTACCCCGCCAAAGGGTATGACAAGTGCCGAAACCGGCTATATTATTGACGGTGTCGTTGATAATAAAGATTTGATTTCGCTTTTACTCTTTTGGGCATCCAAAGGGTATCTTGCACTAAACCAAACCGGTAAAAGAGATTTTGAAATTATCAAAAAACGCGACCTCCCTGCCAATGCTAAGACATATGAAAAAACGATGTTTGACGGTCTGTTTTTAAACAGAAGTATTGTCACGACCGATCAACTGAAAAACACCTTTTACACGACGCTGGATGCGACAGAAATCATGCTGAAAAGCCACTTTTCTGCGGTGCCGGAAAACAATATCTATACAAAAAAATCGGTTGTCGCAAGAGCCTTTTCTGCTTTACTGCTGCTTATTCCCGGCGCGGCATTTTTGATGATGGGTTTATATCATGTGATGGCGGACCCCTTCTGGTATTTTGTATCCGGGCTAACGCTTGCGCTGCTTTTTGTCTGCTCGGGTAAACTGATTTCGTCTTTCGACAAGCGCAAGTCAATGTCGATTGCGAAATATGTGGTTTCCGCTACGGCATCGGTTATAGTCGCCGGTCTTGCGGGTCTTGTAATGCTGGCAATTGGCATCTTTATAATCGAACAGGTGGCGTTGGCGGCTATGGCTGTCGCGATTACCGCAATATCCATATTCCTTGCAATTCGTATGAAAACAAGAACCGCACAAAGTAACCTGTGGATGCAGGAAATTTTGGGTCTAAAAAACTTTATCCAAGCTGCTGAGCTTGATCAAATCAAGATGCTTGTTGATGAAACGCCGGAGTATTTCTACAATGTTTTGCCCTTTGCCTATGTTTTTGGTTTAACGGACAAGTGGGCGGAAAACTTTGAAGAAATTGCCATGCGTCAGCCTGATTGGTACACCTCGACATATCCTGGTATGAACATGGGCTATTTCAACGCAATGATGTTCACCAGTGCGCTCAACAGGGGTATGTCCAATGTTCAAAGCAGTATGACAGTCCGACCCGCCCCCCAAGGCGGTGGCGGATTCAGCAGTGGTGGGGGTGGCTTTAGCGGCGGTGGCGGCTTCAGTGGCGGCGGCATGGGCGGTGGTGGCGGTGGAAGCTGGTAAACCGTTAACGAACGACTAAACGAATAACTTTATAAATAATAATATATAAAAGGGTGGATTGTTTTGGCAGAGATTACACCGACGAAAACTTGGTATAAAGAAATGGTGGTTTACCAGATTTGGCCGCGCAGTTTTTGCGACGGGAACGGCGACGGAATCGGAGATATCAAGGGCATTATGTCTAAGCTCGACTATATCAAAAGCCTCGGTGCAACCGCTATATGGTTTTCACCCTTGTTCAAATCTCCACAAAATGACTACGGCTATGACATTGCCGATTATAGGGACATCGCGCCCGAATACGGAACACTTGATGAGTTTAAGGAACTGCTTGACCTTGCCCACAGTAAAGGGCTTAGAATAATCATGGATTTGGTTGTTAACCATACGTCCGATGAACATGAGTGGTTTGTGCAGAGCAAAAAGAGTGAGGACAATCCCTACCACGACTATTACTTTTGGCGCAAGGGGAGAAGAAACAATAAGAAGCCACCGAACAACTGGCTTTCAAGTTTCCCCGGGCCGGGCTGGGAATATGACGAAAAATTGGAGAAATACTATCTTCATCTGTTTGCTGTTGAACAACCCGACCTGAACCATGACAATCCGAAAGTCAGGGAAGAAATCAAAGATGTTATGCGTTTTTGGCTGGACATGGGTGTGGATGGTTTTCGTGAGGACGTTATCACCTATATATCAAAAAAAGAAGGCTTGCCCAACGGCTTCCCGTTGCCGGCGGCGCGCGGGATTGAAAACTATGTAAATGGCCCACACATTCATAAATACCTCAGCGAGTATAAAAACGATGTCTTAGCTCATTATGATTGCATGACCGTTGGCGAGGCGCCAATGATGACGCCGAAGATTGCCTTGCGTTACATCAAAGAGGGTCCGGAACAGGAACTGAATATGATGTTCCATTTTCAACATATGGAAGCAGACTGCCTGTTTGTTGAATGGGTACGACGCCCGTTTAGCTTAAGAAAGCTCAAAAAAGTACTGACCAACTGGCAAGTAAAGCTCTACGGCAAAGCGTGGAATGCCTTGTATCTCGAAAATCACGATCATTCCCGTATTATTAACCGTTACGGCAGCTTAAAATATCGAGTGGAAAGCGGTAAGATGCTCGCAACCATGTATATTTGCCAAAGCGGCACCCCATTTATTTACCAAGGGCAAGAAATCGGCATGACCAACATCGAACTGCCGGAGATTGAGATGTATGCCGACATTGCGACGCAGAACACCTACAAGCTGTTCCGAAAACTACATTTCAAACACGAAACCGTCATGAAGATTGCCAAGGTTGCCGCACGGGACAACGCGCGCACACCGGTACAATGGAATGCCGAAAAAAACGCCGGTTTCACCACAGCGGAAAAACCATGGTTCTACATCAACCCGGATTATACCGAGATAAATGTGGAAGCGGCGGAAAAAGATGAAAACTCGCTACTGCATTATTACCGCAAACTTTTAAAACTGCGTGCCGAAAATCCTATCATCATTTATGGTGATTATAAGGAGCATTACAAACGGAGCAAGAAAATTTATGTTTATGAGCGCAACTACGAAGGCAAACGCCTTTTGGTCATCAGCTCCTTTGTAGAAGAACCGGTCAGCTTTAAAGCGCCGGAAGGTTTTGACTTAAGCAAAGGGGAGTTGGTTCTTTCAAACTATTCGGTTGAGAATGCTTCTGTGAATAATTTTATGACAAAGCCTTATGAGACAAGAGTTTATCTTTTCTAACTTAAACGATAAAAAAACAGCCGGACAAATGCATTTTTGCAACTGTCCGGTTTTTTTTTAAAAAACATCTTGTTAACGAAACTGTTTGCTTAGATATCCTTCAATGATTTCCTCTTTTTTGCGTTACTGTTTTGTGAACGCCCATAAGTCTTTTCCCAGGTTTTTGCTGTTTGCTCTTTCAAAAAGTCATACAGCGGTTCTATGTCTTCTTTGGTGTCATAGGCTTCAAGCGCATTGTAGTATTTTTTCTTGTCCTCATCATAGATGATAACGGGTGGCTCGCCGTTTATCAGCAGATAGTAATTCATCAGCGTTCTGCCAACACGACCGTTGCCGTCTGCAAATGGATGAATGTGTTCAAAGCGCAGATGGAAGTAGGTTGTTGCTTTCAAAATATCTTTACCGTTATAGGTGTTCAGCTCAGTAACAAGTTCGGACAATCCACTTTCGACTTCTTCCGGCGGTAGTCCAACCTCATTTCTGCCGGTAACATAGTCATGTTTCTTAAATTGCCCGGGACGCTCTTGATTCACGATATATCTTTTTTCATCATAGGTGCCGGAGGTCAGGATGCGGTGAATTTCCAAAATCAATTGTAGCGAAAGAGGTTCTTTTGTTACGATTTTTTCTTTTAAAAAGTCGTAACAGAGTTTTTGGTTGTGTTGCTCGAACAGTGCTCTTGTGGAACCGGTATATCCGGAGACTTTACCGGTTTCAAAAATTTCCCTTGTATCGTGGTAGTCTATTTCATCGTTTTCGATTTTTCCTGAATGATATGCAAACAATATTCTAAAATTGTCGAGTGCAATGTCCAGTGTTTCGGCTGAAAAGATGTTGTTTTTTTGCCACATTTTTCTTATTTCATCGTATAGCTCCATTGAAAAACCTCCTCACATGTTGGGATTATATCACATAATGAGTAAGTTGAGGAAATAAATCAGAGAATATTTTTGCGAGCCTGTAAAGGCGGTGCTCAAAAAATATAGCCCGGTAAAAATATACAGGGTCAGTTCTTGCGTGTTCAATAACGCATGAAAACTGTCCCTGTTTACTTTAATGATATACCCGGGTATAGGGCATGTATGCTGAAGATTATTTTTATCTCTTATGAAATAAATATCTCTTCAATTTTACCCTTAGTTGCTTTAAAGTTTCTTTCGCCAAGTGCGAAAATCGGCCCATCGTGCTTGAGTGAGTCCGAATAAACACAATAGAAGGTGTAGTCGGGGATTTCTTCTTTTATTCTTTTCACTTTTTCCGTGCCTTTGCAGTTTTTTCCTATAATTTCGCCTGTCTTTTGGTCCATTCTGGTACCGATGAGTTTTTGAACGCCGAGCTTGTCGCAAATCGGCTGTAGCAGAAACTCCGGGGAGGCGGAGCAGACGACGGTTGGCAAAGAGGTGTCTCGGTTGATGAAAAACGGGTAAATATACTTATCTTTTTCATCCCAAAAGTCCCGGGCCATATTTTCACCGTCAATCGCTTTTAGAAAGCCGAAGAGTTTTGACTTGAGCTTATCTACATCGCCTAGCTTTAAAGAAAACCTGATCATATTGATAATCTGACCGGGGAGAAAACGAAGAAGTTTCGGCTGCCTTCTTAAACAAAAAAGCCAGAATATCGTTTCCGAATCTGTCGGAAAAACGGTTTTATCAAAGTCATAAAGATTTGCTTTCAAGTTAACAGTTCAACTCCCTTTAGGTCGAATTTTAATTTAGCTCGATAACGAGTTTTTCTCCGTCCAGTTTATGCGTTGTTTTTACATTATTATAGATGACATTGTAGCTACCGGCCCCTATGAGCTCATATTTCGTCAATGCGCCGTTCTTCCATGTGATGCTGAGCTTTACATTGCCCTTGGCGGTAAGGCCTTCTATGCTGCCGTTTGCCCACTTATCGGGCAATGCAGGCAACAGGTAAATGTTGTTTTCAACAGATTGCATGAGCATTTCGATAATGCCGCTCACGGCGCCGAAATTGCCATCGATTTGAAACGGCGGGTGCGCGTCAAACAGGTTGGTGTAAGTTCCTCCACCGTTGCGGTAGTTGAAGCCGGAGGACTTTACGAACCTCAATTGCTTATCCAACAGCAACAGGGCATGATTGCCGTCGCGAAGTCTTGCCCAAAAATTGATTTTCCATCCCAAACTCCAGCCCGTTCCGTTGTCGCCTCGGAGTTTAAGTGTTTTTTTGCAAGCATTTGCCAGTTCCGGCGTTTTTTCAACAGAGATTAAATTGGATGGATGCAGCGCATATAAATGCGATACGTGACGGTGGTGCGGTTCTATTTCGGCTACTTCTTCGTACCATTCCAACAGTTGCCCCTTGCTGCCGATTTTGAAAGGCAGCATTTTTTCAAGCGTTTCTTTTAATCTGTCGGAAAAGTCTTTGTCCTTGCTTAAAACATCTGCGGATTTTATGCAATTTTGAAACAAATCCTTAATGATAGACATTGTCATCGTTGTTGTCTGCGAAACGGAGCAGATTTTGGCTTTGTAAAAAAAGCTGTTTTCCGGCGAGGTTGAGGGAGCGGCGATCAGATAGCCGTCCTTATCTTCAACAAGTATGGCAAGGTAAAACTCTGCCGCCGATTTTAAAACAGGGTAGGCGGTTGTGTTTAAAAAATCTTTATCAAGGGTGTACTCATAGTGTTCGTATAAATGCCTGCTCAGCCAGCCTGAAGCCATTGGCCAAAACGCGTAAACGGCATTGCCCTTGACGGGGAGGGTATGCCGCCAAAGGTCGACATTGTGATGGCAGACAAAACCCGGCGCATTATAATAATCTTTCGCTGTTTTTTGGCCGGAAACCGAGATATCTTTAACCATTTCAACCAGTGGTAAGTTTAATTCGGGCATGCCACACATTAAGATCGGCCAATAATTCATTTCGGTATTGATGTTGACCGTGTAGTTTGAATGCCAAGGAGGACAAAGCAGATTGTTCCAAATACCTTGCAAATTTGACGGCTGCGAACCTTCGCGAGAACACGCTATGGCAAGGTAACGCCCAAAGTTGAACAGTAAGGTATAGAGCCCCAAGTCATTTTTATCTTTCCTGAAGTCTTTGAGTCTTTGGTCGGTAGGGACATCATCTTTTTTATTGCTGCCAATGTCTAAGCTAACCCTGTTGTAATAACTTTTATAGTCAGCCATATGCGCTGCATTTACCTTTTTATAATCTTCAAGTTGCGTCATTTGCCTTATGCATGCTTCCTTGTATTCTTTACCTTGAAGGAAGGGTTGTTTGTCCCAACCGTTAAAACTTGTTTGGCAAGTGAAGTAGATGACGGCTTCTTTTGCGCCGCTTACCTTTACGGAGTCGGCAAGATAATCGACTGTGCCATCCGAATCAACACGCACTGCCCCTCGGAACTGAATACCGCGTTTTTCGTCCTCTTCATAATACCCAATGTCGTGGTCGTTACCGTGGCGGTTAAATTCCGAAGGACACTCGCCGTCTATCAAAAATAAACCGTTTTGAGGGTATACCGTCGTTCTAATTTCACTTTTAACCGACAGCGTAAACTTCAAGTTTTCTGGGCCCTCGGCTGTCAGCTTCATCACAATTGCCTTACCGGGGAAAGACGCAAAAAGTTCGCGGCGAAAGGTTGTTTTATCGATTGTATATTCAACCTTTGTAATAGCATTGGTCAAGTCCAGGCAGCGCTTGTAATCCGTCGTTTTACGTTTTGGACCGAAATTAAGAAGGATATCACACAGTGGCATATATGCTTGTGTCCATTCGCCTAGGCACTTTGCTTCTATGAGCGTTTGTGCTTCGTTGAGTTTACCTGCCAAGGCCAGCTCTCTGGCTTCAACAAAGCTTTTATAGCTGTCTTTGTTCGATTTTTCTTGAGGGAAACCGCTCCAAAGTTCGTCGTGGTTCAAGGATATAATCTCGCTGTCGGTCTTGCCATAAACCATGGCACCCAAAGTACCGTTGCCCACGGGCAGTGCTTGTGTCCATTCGCTCGCGGGTTTGTCGTACCATAACATCGTGGTGTCCCTATTCATTCAATACCCTCCATATCGGTTTTTAATAGGTTAAACGCCCATCTTTGCTTTTCTCATTTGTTCAACGGGGGTGTAGTTGATGGAAGGGACGTGACCTTCCAGCGGTAGAATTTTTTCGTTGATGGCATCCAAAATCCATTCTGACTGTGGAAAGAAGAATTCATCAAATTCAAAAGGCGGTGTAATCCAGTTCTGCGCACCGACCACAACAGGTGGAGCGTCGAGATAATCGAAGCAAAGTTCCGAAATATTGCGGGCGATATCGTTCAAGAAGGAACCTCTGGCACATGCGTCGGATGCCAATACAACCTTGCCGGTCTTTTTGATGGATTCAACAATCTTGGCATAATCCAGCGGTACAAGGCTGTGAAGGTTAATGATTTCCGCAGAAAGACCATGCTTTTCTTCCAGTGTCTTTGCGGCTTCAACCGCTTTGTAAAGTGTTGCGCCGATGGTCAAAATAGTAATATCGTCGCCTTGTTTGACAACGTTGGTGTCACCAATCGTGATTTCGTAAGGCACAGCAGGGACACCGTCCTCACGGAACTGCTCACCCATATCATAAATACGCTGGCTTTCAAAGAAAACGACCGGGTCTGTGCCGTTAAGGGCAGCAGTCATCAAACCCTTTGCCTCATAGGGCGTTGCGGGGAAACAAACCTTAAGCCCTGGTATATGGGCGCACAATGCGACCCAGTCTTGCGAGTGCTGTGCACCGTATTTGGAGCCTACCGAAATGCGAAGCACAACCGGCATTTTGAGGATTCCGGCACTCATGGCCTGCCACTTTGAAAGCTGGTTAAAGATTTCATCCCCGGCCCTGCCGATAAAGTCGGCATACATTAATTCAACAATTGCCCTGCCGCCGCAAAGACCGTAGCCTACTGCGGAACCGACGATAGCCGCTTCGGAAATCGGTGAGTTGAACAACCTGGAATAGGGGATTGCATCCGAAAAACCTCGGTAGATAGCAAATGCTCCGCCCCAGTCACGCACATCCTCACCGTAAGCGATAAGCGTCGGGTCCTCATAGTATTTGTCAAGAATAACCTCGGATATGGCATCGCGGATGTTAAATAGCTTTAGCTTGGGTGTAGGCTTACCGTCGACAGAAATAGTGCGGATTTTTTCTCTTATCTTATTGTAACTTACACATTCTGATTTCGGCACCAGTACCTCGGGCGCTCTGTCATCCAATTTAGCAATCTTTTCGTTGGAATACATCAGCCGCTCAACGGTGTAGAAATCTTTTTTGAAATCCAAGTAAGGGGAGATTTTGGGGTCGGAGGCCCATCTGCATATCTTGGTCATGCGCTCTTGCGTTTCATTCCACATTGCATCAAAACTGTCGTCTGATGCAATCTTTTCGTGAACAAGGGCTTCACGGAAAGTTTTGCAGGGATCGATTTCGTTCCAAGCCTCCAGCTCCTCTTTGGAACGGTAAGCATTTTGATCGGATGTGGAGTGGCCGCTGTAGCGGTAAGTAACAACATCCAGCAAAACCGGACCTTCTCCTTTTTCCAACAGCGTTTTTTTGCGGCGCATTGCGTCAATAATGGCGAGCGGGTTAAAGCCGTCAATACGCTCGGCATGCAGTTGCGTGGGGCTGATACCGGCACCGATACGCGCAAGCATGTCATAGGACATGGTTTCGCCCCTGGTTTGACCACCCATGCCGTAGCTGTTATTAAAGATATTGAATAGGATGGGCATACCGCCGCTTTTGTCGGATTCCCATAGTGTTTTAAATTGATCCATTGCCGCAAAATTGAACGATTCCCAAACAGGCCCGCAGCCCAAAGCACCGTCGCCGATATTGCAAACGACAATGCCGTCTTTCATATTGCATTTTTTGAAAAGTGCCGCTCCGGTTGCAATGGCCGCCGAACCGCCGACAATGGCGTTGTTGGGGTATACGCCAAATGGTAAAAAGAATGCGTGCATGGAACCGCCAAGCCCTTTGTGAAAACCGTTTTCACGAGCGAAAATTTCGGACAAAGCCCCGTAGATGATGAATTCAATAGCAAGTTCTTTTACGCTGGCGGGTTTGCTCAGCTTTTCCACTGCTTTTAATATTTTGCCGTCAAGGAACCCTTCCATAATATTCATCAATTCGCTGTCATCGAGCTTTTCAATGCTTGAGAGTGACTTGGCCAATATTTCGCCGTGACTTCTGTGGCTACCGAAAATAAAGTCATCGCGGTCAAGCAGATAGGCTTGACCAACAGCAGAGGCTTCCTGGCCGATGGAAAGGTGGGCGGGACCGGGATAAGTTGTTTCAATTCCATTGTAAGTGCCTTGTGTCTTTATGGCGTTTAACATGGACTCGAATTCTCTTAGCACCGTCATATCTCGGTAAATTCTTATTAACTCGTCGTTTGAAAAGTTCTTTTTTTCCTGAACGATGGTTTTATTGTATGCGTTAACCGGAATATCACGAAAGGATATTTTCCCCGGAGCACGCATCTCTTTTGGGTCAACGTATAGTGATTTTGGCATATTTCATTCCTCCTGTAATTATCGTGGATCAATTAATAATGATGTTCTATAACTCAAAGAGCGCTTCTCTGATAACTTCGCTGACGGTGGGGTGGGGGAAGACCAGTTCCTTTAAGTCGTCAATGCGCATTTCGGTTTCAATCATCAACGCCGCTCCGTATATTATTTCGGAGGTATAGCTACCGATTAAATGAACACCGACTAAACGGTTATACTTTTTATCGACAATCAGCTTTGCGATTCCGTTGCCGCCATCCACCTCGGCCAAATAGCGCCCACTCATTCGCATGGATACGCGTGCCGTTTTTACATCCATACCTTTTGCTTTTGCACTTTCTTCCGTTTCACCAACGCCGGCCACTTCGGGGTTTGTGTAAATAACAGCCGCTATGGTGTTATAACGCATGGTGTCACGTTTGCCGAGCATGTGGTTAACGGCAACCTCGCTTTCACGGTAAGCGGTGTGGGCAAGCATGGATTTACCGTTGACATCGCCTGCGGCATAAACGCCTGCAATATTTGTTCGCAGATGATCATCCGTTACAATGGCGCCACGCTCGGTATAAACACCGATACTTTCAAGCCCTATACCGTCCACAAATGGTTTTCTTCCGATAGACACAAGAACTTTTGTGGCATCAAGGGTTTTTGACTCGCCCTTTTCTTCATAGGTGACGCTGTCGCTACCGATGGAAGTAACCTTGCAGGATAGCTTAAAATCGACTTTCTTTTTCTTGTAGTTCTTCAGCAAAAGTTCCGATATTTCATCGTCCGTTTGTCCGGCGATTTTATCCAACATTTCGATAACGGTCACTTTCGTGCCGACAGAATTAAAATAAGAGGCCATTTCAAGTCCAATTACCCCGCCGCCCACCACAACAAGGCTTTCGGGTATAGTCTTCAGGTCAAGAATTTCACGGTTTGTCATAACAAATCCACTCTCAAGGCCTTCGTGTAAGCCGGGGATAGGGGGGAGTATCGGTACAGAGCCTGTAGCAATAAGTAGTTTTTGGGCAGCATAATCAATGCCGCCAGCAGTAGCGGTAAATCCGTCGGTTCCTTTGCCGGTTATCATGGCAGGTTCGTTGACAATGGTTATATTCAGTTTTTTCATTACCATGCCAACGCCTGCGACAAGTTGCTTGACAACTTTGTTTTTGCGGGCAATAACGGCGGCTTGGTCTATCGAAACGCCTGTTGTCGCAACCCCGTATTTTTCACCATGAGCCGCATAGTCGAAAATTTTAGCTGAATTGAGCAGCGCCTTTGAAGGGATGCACCCTTCATTTAGGCAAACGCCCCCCAACGCGCGTTTCTCAAAAACAGCAACCTTCATGCCGCCTTGTGCGGCTCTTTGGGCCGCGAGGTAACCGGCAGGCCCGCCGCCGAGTACAATTAAATCAAATGTGTCCATAGCTTAATTCCTTTCAATGTCGGGAAGGTGGCAATCTATTTGATCAACAATATTGAAAAGTTCTCTAAATTATTGACAAGCTCCTGTGCGAAGCGTGCTTCGGGTGCTCCGTCAACCGCGCGGTGGTCATAAGTTATCGAAAGCCCCATAGCCGGGTATGGTTTGTATTCGCCGTCTACTTCTTTAAGCCTGTTAATAATATTGCATACGCCTAAAATCCCTGTTTGCGGGGGATTTAATACCGGCGTAAACATTTCAACACCAAGCGCACCGAGGTTTGAAACGGTGAATGTTCCGCCTTGCAGCAAGTCCGGATTAATGGTGCCCGCTTGCGCCTGCTTGGCAAGTGTCTTGGCTTCGACGGCTAGCTCGGAAAGTGATTTGCGGTTGGCAAAGAAAATGGTCGGGACCATAAGCCCACGCGGTGTATCCACAGCAACACCTAAATGAACATCTTTAAACCGTCTTAAAATATTACCGTCCACAAGGTGGGCATTCAAATCAGGGTGATTGGCCAGTGTGCGCGAAACGGCAAAAAGAATAAAATCATTGAGTGTGATATTTGCTAGCCCCAGCCTAGCGGCGTTTTCTTTTATCCCTTTGCGCAAGGCTAAAATATTTGTTGCGTCAAAGGAGTGGTGATGTGTTAATTGTGCAGAGTTTAAAAGCGAGGCACTCATTGATTGCGCTATGGCACTCCTGATTTTACTGAATTTAATGTCGGTATATTCGCCATTATCCGTATTGTCGACAATTTCCGATTTTTGTTCAGCCGGGGGAGTCACACCTAAATCTTCAACCCTGACTCGGCCACCTATTCCTGTTCCACTGCCTGCTGCGGCTTCCTCAACTGCTGCCTTTGTTGCCCCTTTGCCACTTTCAATTACACTTTGAATATCGCGCTCGATTACTCTCCCACTCGGGCCGGAAGGTTTGGCAAACAGGGGGTTTACACCTGCTTTTTCTGCCAGATTCTTGGCCCTGGGTGAAATTTTTATTCTATCGGATGATAGCGCGCTTGTTGAGTCGACAACGGGGGATTCATCCGTTGTGGCTATGTCGGCATTTTCAAGGGCTGTTGGTGTTGCTTCAACAGATGCGTTTGCCCCGTCGGGGCGTAGCGCTGTTATGTCATCACCGGCAGTGCCAATCGCACACACATTGACTAAAACAGGCACCTCATCGCCCTCTTCAAAAAAGATTGCAAGTAATTTGCCTTCAGCGGTGCTTTCACATTCAAAAACAGCCTTGTCTGTTTCGTACGAAAAGAGTATTTCACCAACCTTAACGGTGTCACCGACTTTTTTCTCCCATTTTGTTATCATGCATTCTTCAACCGTAATACCGGCTTTTGGCATTACTACGCCGATTGCCATACGAACACCTCCCAATTAAAAATATTATTAGATTTCTTTTGCGTGTGCAAGCAAGTATTCTTCTGCCTTACCATTCCATAAACCTTGCGTTTCTTGCGTGAGTTTATGTAGTTTGGCAAAAAGCGGATCTGTTTCGCCGGCTACCTCAAAATCCGCAATAGCGATAAGCGGTAACGAAATACCGGTATAAATCATTTTTTTGCCGCCCGGTATTTTAGGCAAGTTAAGGGTTGTATCAATTACGGCGTCCAGTCCGCCGATGTGTGTGACGAGAATGGACGGCTTGAGCAAGCCTTTACTCATCATGTCAAGGCTTTCAAGCATGTCCTCATAATTCCCGCCCGATGTGCCGACAATGTGTGTGCCGGCATAATGTACATTGAAAAAGTTTAAGCTGGCGCTGAAGTCCGTTTTATCGGGCCCCGCAAAAAAGTTCAGACAGCCGTCCACACCCAATATGCTGTCACCAAGCTCAATTAAGGGAGCGACAGGGGCAAAAACAAAAACATCGTCATACCCGCCACCGCCGATGTCGGTCAAATAATCCTTTGCGTTGGGCATTGCGGCTGTATTGACATATTTTAAGGTAATTCCGTTTTCCTTCGCTCGGGTGGGGTTTAAAAGTTCCTCGGCCCTTGCTAAGCGTGCCGCATCAATGTCCGTTACAACAAGCAAGGCAGGTCGGCGGTCACAGTTTATGATATAGTCCAGTGCCGCAAGGCCCATTGGCCCCGCGCCTGCAAGCAAGGCCATTTTTCCACCTTCGACAATGCCCATCATATGCTCATATTTACCCCTGACTGTATGGTACATCGCATGGAAAGTACCCACAACGCAGGAAAACGGTTCGGTAAGGGAACCGGCATACCAGCCTTCGCCTTTATACGGCAGTAGGCAGTTCATCAGCATAACCTCATTGGGGATGATGATATAGGTGGCGTTTCCACCGATATATTGATAGGAATACCCGGGTGCATCCAAGCTGCCTTTATAGTTGAGTGCCGGTTGAATGACAAATTTGTCCCCCGGTTGATATTTATCCGCCCACTTTGCGCCGACTTGCACCAGTTCACCGCAAAACTCATGACCGATGATAATTGGGTTTTCTGCCACGTCGTTTGGAATTCTCTTGTGGTCGGCACCTTGCTCGGCCGCTTTGTATGAAGACATGCAAATGCTATCCGCAACGACTTTTGCAAGAATCTCGTCTTCTTTAATTTCGGGCAAGTCAAACTTTTCCAGTCTCAAGTCGCGTTTGCCGTAGAGCCTTACTGCTGTAGTTTTCATTTTTTCCTCCTTGTTATAAAACGGTGATGTTCAGGTTAGCGGCGTCACTCAAAAAGTGTTCTGGCAGCCTTGTGTCATCGATAATATAGTGAAAATCGGAAAGGTTCGCGAAGGTAAAGGGGAGTGCTTTGCCGATTTTTGAGCTGTCCATCAAGGCAACAACTACACGGGCTTTTTTTACAGCAAGCGATTTTACGCGCGCTTCGCTTTCTTTCCCGCCTGTAAATCCTTTTTCGCGGGAGTAACCGCTTGAACCGATGAAAGCGGTATCGATATTGATTTCCGAAATCATGTCGAGGGTGTTTTGCCCCGACAGATATAGGTTAGCGCGGTTCAGGTTACCACCACAGATGTTTATGGACGGATTATCAAGTTTCATCAACTCTATGGCAATGTTGGGGCCGGTTGTGAAAACGCTGATATCAATATCAGGTATCAGCCTGGCAAGCGCAAGGCAGGATGTGCCGGCGTCCAAAAAAATGGCATCGCCCGGCTTAATGAGTGAAAGTGCTTTCTTTGCCATGGTCTGTTTTAAAATGCTGTTTTCTTTTTCTCGTGCTTCAAATTCAGCTTCCATCGTATTGCTGACAGCTTGCGCTCCTCCCCTGATACGCAGGATGGCACCCTTTTGCGCTAAAAACTCCAAATCCCGATGTATGGTCATTGCACTCAGGCGGGGGAATAGGGCATGAAGTTGCTTTAAAGTCGCAGACTCATTTTCTTCAATAAACTTTAGCATTTTGTCTCGCCTTAAACTGTTCATAAATTCAACTCACTTAAAAGATATTTCAACCTACAAAATATAACATTTTATAACATTTGTGTCAATGCTTCTCAAAAAATAAAGCTGTGTTTTCAAGTTTACCCGAAAACACAGCCTATTAAAAAATTTTCTATTCGCTTGCAATATTTTATCTTAAGGATTCATATTGCTTTAAAAGTTTAACAAAAACCTCGGGTACCTTCATCATGGTTTCCGGTTTTTCCACAAATGAGATACGGAACTGCGTGCTGCCGGGGTTTTTGTCACCTGCCGGTATATCGTAAAAACCTTTTAACGGGGTCAGCAAAAGTGTTGTCGTAACACCGTCGCATTCCACAAAACCCTTTTCGGCGCAGTATAAGATGAATTGTACCGAATCGAACCCGGGTTTTACGACATTACGCACATCAATGAGTGTATAGATAGCAGCATCGGGGCTGGACACAATCAAGTCGGGCTCCTGTGCCAGCAGTTCATCATGGACGTTAACGATTAAGTCTTTGTAATACCTGCGCTGGTTTTCGCACCACTTGGCAAGCTCCTCTTTGGTTTCATGTGCTAATGCACCGAATATATATTGCCCGATTACATTTGCACAAAGGTTGCTTGTGGATTCGGCAACCGAGCGGTTATTGAACAAAGCGTTATCGGTAACAATGGCACCCGTTCTCAATCCACAGGCATTCCAAACCTTTGATGCCGTTTCGATGCTGATTCTTCTGCCTTCTATACCGGGCACATCCGCATCAGTAATGCCCCAAATACTGACAAGCTCGCCATCGTCTGTATAAAAAAGTTCACGGTAAGCTTCGTCACTGACCATCCAAAGATTATATTTGACACAAAGAGCGGCAAGCGCCTTCATTTGGTCATAGTCATACAGCTGACCGGTTGGGTTATCGTATGGAATGATTAAGAGCGCACCTGGGTCATTGGCTTTTATAATATTTTCGATCTCATCCAACGATGGCAGGCTGAACTTACCATCTTCACCTAAGGTGCGTTTTGCTGTTACGGTTTTTCTGCCGACTCTGCGGGCAAAGGCCAGGTAGTTTGTATAAGCGGGGTCTATGAGCATCAGCGGTTTTTCGTCACTACCTGCCGGCCCACACACCCCAAGAATCATCAGTTCCATAGCTGCGGAACCACCGTCCGTCACTTGTACAATCAGTTTTGAGGTATCAAATCCTTCGCACGCAAGAATGTTTATAAAGGCTGCGCGGCATTCGTCTGTACCACCGGCATTTGAGTAGCGGATAGTACCTTTTGCAAACGGGCTTTCAGGCGCACCAAGGTTGAAGAGCCTTTTTTGCATAGCAGGGTTTGTCGGTAGCAAGACATTCCCTTGCCCGACGTTGATAACGGCTTCGGGTTTGTCCTCTCGTTCATCATACTTTATTTGTGCAAGTCTAACGCCGGACGGAGCTTTTGATTCAAAATATGCTGATAAAATCGGTTCCTTCATTAAAAATCCTCCTATTTTAAACGGATATTGTTTTTATGATGTCCTTTTTTCAGCTTACCGCAGCAACTTGACAATCAATCATTTTGACGATATCCATTTGTGATATAAATAATATAAATAATGTACCAATGATAACTTAAAGGAGAGCTCATTGTCAATCGGTCCATCGTACATTCTAAAAGACAATTTACCGGAGATTTTGGCGAATTGAAAACGCTCATAAGCCCGTTACTTATTTAATTGTAAAAAAAGTTTAAAAAAAGCTAATAAATATGGTATAATATGAACAAACATTTGTCAGGGGAATCTATATTCAGCAAATTCTTGCTTTTTTATTCGTAATATTGGCAGGTAGTTTATTTATAAACCGGTCTTGCACCTGTAGTAAAAAGTAGCCGTGAAAAAGGATAAAAAGGATAAAAAGAGGAAAAAGAGGAAAAAGAGGAAAAAGAGGAAGGAGAATAAAAACATTGAATACATATTTGACCATACTATTGGGTATATTTTTAGTTGTCTTTTTTATTTCCGTAATTGCTTCGATTATATGGATATTATTAATTAAATCAAGGCTGGACAAAAAGCTGAATATGCGTGACGCTTTACTAACCAGTGAAGAATTTGAAGTTCATGCCAAAACAACAGCTGCTGAACATGTGGTGCGTAAAAGACGCCGTTTCTACAACTCACCGGTTCTCTGGATGAACCAAAACTATAAAATCATTCTTTCGGTGTATAAAGAACTTAATTTGGATATCCAAAAAAGGTACGCCGTACCTCCCGCGGCCGAGTGGTTGCTTGATAATTTTTATATCATTGAAGAACAAGTAAAATCAATCAGGCGTGACCTTCACTTGAGAAGCTACTTCAAACTGCCCGTTCTGGAATCCGGATTTTTAAAGGGTTATGCCAGGATATTTGCAGTGGCGGTTGAGATTGCAATGCATACCGATGGGCAAATCAACGAAAGGGTTGTATCGGAATACCTCAAGGCCTACCAATCACATAACGTTCTTCGCGAACGAGAGATATGGGCGTTGCCTTTGGTTATCAGACTGGCGATGATTGACAGTATCAATAATCAATGTCTGAAAATCAGAGAGGCAAAATCAAACTGGCGCAAAGCGGATAAAGCTTTTGAAGAGTGGATTTCTGGTGACTGCAAAGATCCGGAATGCATAATGAAAGTTTACAAGGGCAGTTTTGCCCATTTAAAGCAGACCAATCCTTCTTTTCTTGATCAGTTGTTCTACCGTCTGCGAAGGTCGGGTAATAATTACTCGGAAGTTAACCGAGCAATGGAGGAATACCACAGTAAGCTGGGCTTAAGTGTCAGTCAGATAATTCAGCAAGAACATAATGTCAGGAGCATGAATACGGTAACCTTGGGGAACTGTATCACAAGCTTGCGATTGATTTCAACTTTGGATTGGGGAGACTTACTCGACGAGGCAAGCCTTGTTGAAGAAATATTAAGAACAGACCCCGATGGGACATATCCTCTTATGGATATTCACTCTCGTAACCTTTACCGGGGTAAAATTGAGGAGCTTGCCCGCGTTTACGGAGTTTCAGAACTTTATATTGCGAAAGAGGCCATTAAACTGGCCCAAAAATCTTATGCAGAAAGACAAGACCCGTTAACAGATAATCCATCGATTGAACGCACTTTTCATGTCGGTTACTATATTGTCGGTGAAGGTGTTAAAGATTTACGCATCAAACGAAATAAACGTAGCAAGGCCCTACCGAAAATGACGGACGTGATTAAAAAATATCCGGAAGCTTTGTATTTGTTACCAATAGCACTAATTACCTTTGCGCTTACATTTGTAGCAGTCCGATTTTCACTCTTTTATGCAAATGACTACAGATTACTGATTTCCGTTCTTGCCGGAATCACTGTTTTAATTCCTTCGTCAGAAATAGCTGTTCATATCATTAACAGGCTTGTTTGCCGAACATTGCCGCCCGCAGTTTTTCCAAGACTTGAGCTTAAGGATGGTATTCCACCACAAATGAGTACGGTTGTCGCCATTCCGACTTTGCTCAACAATGCGAAACACGTAAATGAACTCTTGGAAAACATGGAAAGCCATTATTTGTCCAATAGGGAAAAGAACTTGTATTTTGCTTTGCTCGGTGCTTTTAAGGATGCGGATAAAAAGCATATGGCAGGGGACAGTGATATTATTGCGGCGGCCTTGCGCGGTGTTAAAAAACTCAATGAAAAGTATTCATCCAACGACACCGAAATTTTTTATTTTTTCCATCGCGAACGACAGTTTAATGAAAGCAACAACAAGTGGATCAGTTGGGAGCGCAAAAGGGGAACCCTACTGGAGTTTAACGACTTGGTTTTAGGGTCAGACGACACAAGCTTCACCTATTTTTCATCTCACACCCCACCTTTTCAACAGGTAAGGTACATAATAACATTGGACAGCGATACGGTTTTGCCCCTTGGTGTGGCTAAAAAAATGATAGGGGTTATGGCTCACCCTTTAAACAGACCTGTTATTGATTTGCAGAAGAATATTGTTATTGATGGTTATGGCATTCTTCAGCCGAGGGTGGAGGTGGATGCCGAAAGCGCTAACACATCTTTCTTTTCACGGATATTAACCGGTCAGGAGGGGATAGATCCTTATGCCAACGCCATATCCAATGTGTATCAAGATTTATTCGGGGAAGGCATCTTTACGGGCAAAGGTATTTATGATTTAAGGACATTCCAGACAGTTTTAAAGGACAACATTCCACTCAACGCTATCCTGAGCCATGATCTTTTGGAAGGCTCGTTTTTAAGAGCCGGCTTGGTAACAAATTTAAAACTGGTTGATTCATATCCATCAAAATATAACTCTTACTCTGCCAGACAACACCGGTGGGTTCGTGGTGATTGGCAGCTTCTACCATTTCTTTTCAGGCGTATTAGGAACAGCAAAGACGAAAAAATATCGAATCCGCTTTCTCTGCTTTCAAAGGTCAAAATGTTTGACAACTTAAGAAGGAGCCTTATAGCACCATCTCTCTTGGTTTTGCTTGCTTTAAGTTTGAGCGTTTTACCGGGGAGCGTTTTCTTTTGGCTAACATACTTTATACTTGCACAGTCAATGCCTTTGATAATCGATATTTTAAAATATGTTTTCTCAGGAAAGATATTTGGTGTCAAGGTAAAGCGATACACCAATTCTGTTACCGGGTTGCGGGCTGTTGTGTTACAAAACTTTTTAAAAAATGCCTTCTTACCCTATCAAGCGTTATTAATGTTAAACGCAATTTTCGTTACTCTTGTTCGTGTTTGTATTACCAAAGAAAATATGCTTGAGTGGGTGACGGCGGCAGATGCGGAAAAAACACAGAAAAATTCTTTAATCAGTTATATGGGCAAGATGTGGTTTTCAATTTTGATGGCCTTTACTGTGATAGTGCTGTGTGTTTTTTTGAAGCCGCAAACCGTTATACTAAGCTTGGTTTTGTTCATTGTGTGGCTTATGTCGCCCTACATTGCATTTAAAATCAGTAGAGAAATTATACAACAAGAGTTCGAACTTACCCAAGAGAAAAGGATTGAACTTGGCATGATATCTCGAAAAACCTGGAGATATTTTGAAGAGTTTCAGAATGTCAGGAATAATTTCCTTGCCCCCGATAATTATCAGGTAGACCCTCCCAGAGCTGTTGCGCAAAGGACTTCGCCCACCAACATTGGTTTGGGGCTTTTATCCGTGCTTTCTGCAGGGGACTTTGGCTTTATCGGTAACTTTGAAATGGTTGATTCCATTGACAAAACGATATCAACCATTGAGAGCATGGAGAAATGGCACGGTC
The DNA here is from genome assembly GCA_964568955.1 of uncultured Eubacteriales bacterium. Lineage (GTDB taxonomy): Bacteria > Bacillota > Clostridia > Oscillospirales > Acutalibacteraceae > UBA1447. The sequence goes on from CAZMSM010000026.1 coordinate 22,418, forward strand.
ATTTATACAACTGGTATAACACCCGAACCTTAAAAACGCTTTACCCGGAATATGTGTCCACGGTCGATAGTGGCAACTTTGTTGGCTATCTGATTACATTAAGCCAAGGTTTGCGAGAGTGCTTGGAACAACCGTTGACGGGGAAAAATCGCATTTTTGGACTGAGAGATACTCTGTGCTGTGCTGAAAAAGAAGACACACACGAATGTGGTGGTTTTGATTATTTGGGAATACCGTTTAACGATGAACCTTTGGATATCCTTGAATGGACTCGCTTGTTGGATAAACTGGAGGATGAGTCGTGGTATGCTGGCAAATCCGATGCTGTTTGGAAGAGCAAAATCAAATATTTTGTAAAAATGGCCAGGAAGGAAATTTCGGATTACTATCCATGGACAAGCTTTTTTAAAAAAATATCTCAGAGCATATCGGATGCCGACTCCGGCGGAAAATTTGAACATTTATTAAATCTGTTGTCAAGGAATGTAAGCCCGTCCGATCTTCAAAAAACATATAAAAGCGCTGAGCGTTACATCGTCGATTTGATTGACGAAACAGGTGATTTTCTTGAAATTGAAAATCTCGATATTATGGAATGGCTGAACGAATTAAAAGAAAGTCTGCGTTTGGCCTATTTAGAAGCAGAACGTTTTGAAAAAAAAGTAATTGTACTGATTGAAAGAATAGATACTTTAACCAACGCAATGGACTTTATACCATTGTACGATAAAAAACGACAGCTTTTTTCTATAGGGTTTAGCTGTGTAGAAAACAAGTTAACAAATTCGTATTATGACCTTTTTGCTTCCGAAGCACGGCAAGCGAGTTATATCTGTATTGCAAAAGGCATGATTCCCGCGGCCCACTGGTTTAAAATGGGTCGGGCACTGACTGTTGTGGATGATTACAAGGGGCTGATTTCCTGGACGGGAACGATGTTCGAGTACTTTATGCCTTTGCTGATAATGAAGACGTATCACAACACGCTGCTTGATGAAACCTACCATTTTGTCATTAGATGCCAAAAAAAATATGCCGAACAAAGACAAATGCCTTGGGGCGTTTCGGAGTCAAGTTTCAATTCGTTGGATATTAATCATGATTATCAATACAAAGCAATCGGAGTCCCTTCACTGGGCCTAAAAAGAGGGTTGATTGAGGATGCGGTAGCGGCACCTTATGCGACTTTTCTTGCGCTTACTACTGCGCCAGAAGAGGCGTTAAAAAACATATCGCTACTGCAAGACGAAGGTCTGAATGGCCCGTACGGTTTTTATGAAGCGGCCGATTACACCAAAGAAAGGTTGCCTTTTGAAAAAAAACGTGTCGTCATAAAAAGTTTTATGGCGCATCATGTCGGCATGAGCTTGCTGTCACTCGATAATTTTATTAACAATAATATCATGCAAGAACGTTTCTTTAGGGACCGTGAAATGAACGCCGCAAAACTTTTACTGCAAGAAAAAATTCCCGACAACTTAATATTTACTAAAGAAATAAAAGAAAAAATTGCGCCATTTAAGGGCTTGGGCTATAAAGAAATCTATCCCATGCGCAAGTTTGATAAACCGGACCCAATTCTGCCTAATGTGCATATTTTATCCAACGGTAGTTATTCTGTAATGATTACCGATAAAGGAACCGGGTTCAGCAAAAACAAACTAATCTCTGTAACGCGGTGGAGACCTGACAGCACAATTGACAAATACGGTATGTTTTTTTACTTGCGAAATGTTGACACAAATAAAACATGGTCATCCACATACGCTCCCTTGAATACTTTACCGGAACAATACGAAGTAACCTTTACGGATGACAAAGCAACCTTTACTCGTATGGACGAGCAGATTAAAACACAAACCGAGGTGATCGTTACTACCGGCGATAATGCTGAGATTCGAAGATTGACACTTAGGAATTTTGACGATAAACCTTGTACAATTGACATTACAAGTTACCTTGAGGTGGTTTTGGCACCACAATCGTCAGACTTGGCACACCCCGCTTTTAGCAATCTTTTTGTAGAAACAAAGCTTATTTCTGACAAGAGGCTTATCATTGCCGGAAGATGCCCAAGAGCCAAAGGGGACAAGGGCATGTGGATGGCCAACACCGCTGTTGTCGAAGGCGAACTAATCGGGAACGTAAGGTTTGAAACTGACCGCGCAAAGGTAATCGGCCGTGGAAATGATGTGAAGAGACCGATTATCATTGAGTCGGGCAAACAACTTGCCAATACTGTCGGTTCCGTGCTGGACCCTGTCATCAGTATCAGAGCAACGGTGAAAATTGAACCAAAAGATTCTGTGAAAATATCTTTTATTACAGCGACGAGTGACAGCGAAGAAATGTTGCTTGATGTAATGAATAAATATAAAACGCCGGACGCTGTTGAGGGTGCTTTCCGGCTTGCCTTTGCCAGCAGTCAAGTTGAAACGAAGTATAGGGGGGTAAAAGCGGAAGATATCGAACTCTATCAAAGTATGATTTCTGACATTTTATTTGTAAGCCCGAGAAAATTAAGATATAAACATCTGATTGAAAAAAACACCAAAGGGCAATCTTCTCTCTGGCAGTATGGGGTTTCGGGCGATTTACCGATTGTACTAATAACACTGGACAATGCTGAAAACCTAAAGATACTAACGGAAATGCTCAAAGCGCGGGATTATTGGATGTTAATGGATATAAGAGTTGACCTGGTTATATTGAGCACAGAGAGCCAGGATTATTTCTTGCCTTTGTACAGTCGTGTTTCTGAAATTGTGCAAGCAAATCAGGTCAGTTCCATTTTTAAAGATGCTAAAGGTATCTATATTCTTGATAAAAATCAAGTTTCCGAACAAGACATCCGGCTGTTTAATGCGGTCGCAAGCATTGTATTGAAAAACGACGGACAGCGTCTATCGGAGCAATGGGGTACTTTGGAAGAAATGCCTTTACCTGAGAAAATTCAGTTTAAACAACCGCTAAAGCAAATTGCACCCCCTTCCGTAGTAGAAAATGGACTCGCCTTTTTTAACGGAACAGGCGGTTTTAGTGAAGATGGTAAAGAATATATTATTCGCCTTGGCAAGGGTGAGCATACCCCTGCACCTTGGATAAATGTTATCGCCAATCCCCATTTCGGTTTTACTGTTTCTGAATCCGGTTCCGGTTTCACTTGGTTTGGCAACAGCCGTGAAAACAAGTTGACACCATGGTCAAACGACGCCATAACCGACACACCGGGAGAAGTTATTTATTTGAGTGACAGTGACACGGGAGAGGTCTGGACGACAACTTGTCTTCCTATTAGAGAAGAAGAACCTTACACAATAACGCATGGCTTCGGCAACTCAATTTTTGAACATTACAGTCACGGGATTAAGCAACGGCTTACGCAACATGTTGACATACAAGATAATGTCAAAATTAGCATAGCAAGCATCAAGAACATGACAGGGAACAAAAAAAACCTATGCGTGACATATTATATCAGGCCAGTTCTCGGGGTAAGCAATCAGACCAGTGCACTGCATATTAAAACAAGCACCACCGAATCAGGTTGCCTAATGGTTGAAAACCCCTATAACGAGGAATACCCCGGGCATATTTGCTTTATTGACATGTCACAGAAAAAAAGAACCGTGACAGGCGACAGAAAAGAGTTTTTCGGAATGGGCGATATCGAATTGCCGGAGTGCTTGCAACGTGAATCGCTTTCCGGTAATGTCGGCGTCGGTTTCGACCCTTGTGCCGCCATACAAATAAAAGTGACTCTGGGGCCAAATGAAAGCAAAGATATTGTTTTTACTTTGGGAATGGCTTCAAATAAAACCCAAGCAGAGAAACTTGCGCTAAAATACAGAGATATTAAGACGGCGATTGATTCTCTGCTGCGAGCGAAAAACTTTTGGAGTGAAAAATTGGGGCTTATTCAAGTCAACACGCCATCGCCGGCAATGAATTTTATGCTCAACGGATGGTTGCAGTATCAGGTTATCGCTTGTCGATTATGGGCAAGGTCCGCTTTTTATCAATCGGGTGGAGCATTTGGGTTTAGAGACCAGCTTCAGGATTGTTTGTCTAT
>CAZMSM010000027.1:0-25976 GCA_964568955.1 uncultured Eubacteriales bacterium
GTCAATCAAAATTCCTTTGATCGACTTGTCGCTATGCCTCTATGTCCTTATATTTTTATACAGATTAAGAAATTTTCCTCTAATGTTGTGTTGAAAAGGTTTTGATACTCAAAGAACATCCTCATCCCTGTTTTGAAAAACACCTAACGGTAAACCCTTGCGCGGCGGGCATAGCATCGAGTTTTGCACAGTAGAAGCCTATCCCTTTGGTGTCACCTTGCGCAAAGTCTACCATGCCATTGCGCCTTGTTGCACTGCTAAGATAATCCATCGCTTTTTTGTGTGACTGCGCGAAACTTTCTTCGGCGCTAATTTCATACATCTTCTTCATAAACCATGCCAACATCGCCGTTGCGGACGATTCCCCCGAACCCATCAAAAACACCTGCCTATCCCAGGCACCGTTCTCCATTTGAAACACCACAAGCGTCTTTGCAAAATCCGTCATTTTCTGTACAAGAGAAACGTTGAACTCATCAAGCAAAGCAGCGGTGGCGGTGCTTTGAAGAATCGCACCCTCGCAGGGCATTCCGCTGTGTGTCAAGCTTAAGTATGTATCCATCAGCCCGTATGCCCACCAACCGCAGCCCCTTCCCCAACCGTAAACACCAAGGGGCGCGCCCGACACGCGATTGAAGCAATGCACCGGGATGGGGAACTTTTCATGCAGACCCAATGCCGCGTACTCGTCAATGTGTTTTTTCGCAAGCATCAACGCCCGGGGGCAATCGTATTCAAATGCATATTTTGTTAAAAAGGGGCATATCATCCCCACCGTGTCGACAAACCGCATCTCCGGAATGCGCCTGTTATAGGGGACTGTCTCGAATTTTTCGGCCAAATCAAAAAGCATTTCGGCCGTTCTATCCATTGCCGGTTTGTATTTTTCTTTACCGGCAGGGTGGGAGGACAAAATAGCGAAGGCTAGCATTGCGGTTTCCGGCACAGGTTCAAATTTTCGCCAATCTCCGTCGGAGCCTATTTGTGCCGCAATGAACTGTTCAATTCCTCTTTGCGCTTTTTCACTCTCGCACAATCCCTTTGCGCCCAAGAGCAATGACGCTTGTTGCCACTGCCCAAGAGTAGCGTTGCTGTATTCCCCCTTTATTCTTTCAATAAAGGTCAACCTCGTTTGGTCGCTCAGCGGTACACACGGTGGTTTTTTCAATTGACCCAGCAGAACTTTTTCGCTAGCGGCTTGCCATTCCTTGTTACAATCCCAACGCCCGATATGTATGCGAGAGACCCATCGCCACAAAAGCGGCAACAAATCAACAACAATCACTGCTGCCACCGGCAACAAGATAACCGACAAAACAATTGTCCAACCATTCAAAAGCATTCCACCTTTCAAGAAATTTGGATACGCTTATTTTAACAGGGAAAGTTTCCCCATCGCTTACAGACGCACCAGCTGGTCTGCCGCGGAGTATGCTTTTTTGATGAGGGTGGGTATGTTTTTTGCCAACACATTTTTCAGCTCCCCCTCCTGCTCTTTCAAGGCCATGAATGCATTCACCATCTCTTTCATGCTCGTGATATTTTCGACATTTAAAACGAACCGCTCACTGCCAAAAACATCTCGCGCAATTCCACCGGACTTGACGCTGTAGCCCAACACAATTGCAGGCACAAAGCTCGAATAAGCGGCGATGGCTGCATGTGTTCGGGATGCTATAAGGAAACGCAAATTTGCAATATAACCCTTGTATTGAGCCGCTGTCAGTTTGTCCGGTAAAAGCAAAAGCCTGCCCTTTGCCAACGCTTTGTTTTCACTGTACAATTCATTGAGTATCGTCATATCGTTGTTGGAGGGGGCCGTAACATGGGGAATCAGGGCGACAGACATATCGGTGTGCAGTAAAACATACTTGATAAAATCCGATATGCTCCTTGTTATTCCACGATTTCTTCCGGCTACAAGGGGGCTTAAGTTGATCCCCACCGTGTTCCCCACTTGCCAACCGACCGGCAAAGGCAACCCCTCGCCCTTGAGCGTGAAGGCCGGGTCGGGAAATACAAAGACATTCGGATTAATTTTTTTGTCGATTAAAAGGGAGCCGGTAAGGGTTTCCCTTGCAAAGACGGCATCCATACGTGCAAGATTCTCCTCTTTTTCCGTCGTCAAATCCTCTTCACCAATGGACGCACCCCAAAGCACCGCTTTTTTACCTCTTCTTATGAGGTCATCCGTTAAGGTAGGGATAATGGGATTGTCCCCATAACAATAGGTGTCACCACCCACCGATAAGCAGATGTCTGCATGCTGTGCTTGGTCAAAAAAATCATCATATTGTTTAACGACAGAATAACGTTCATCCTTTTTTAGTCTAATGTCTATCGCCGCTTTTATATGTTGCGTTTTGTTTAAACCTCCGGACTTAAACGTTGTCACCCTGACAAGGTCTTTTAACAATTCATCCTCTTGCGGGGAATAAGACGAAAGAGTGAATTCGTTTCCCAAGCCGGTTTGGTTGAGAATATTGACCGTCCCTCGGATAATAGCTTCACAGCCTCTGTTCAGGCTACCGGAATGATTATATAGGAACACTTTCATCGGGTTTTATACCTCATCAGGCTATTTTTTGTTTTCATGGCCTGCATAATAAGCCTCAGCCCTGTAACACTCCTTGCCCAAATCATGAAGTAGAGTAGTCTTTCATATGTTGAGACCTGACCCTTCAGGTGCCCACGATTATTGGTAAGGCTTCGACGAATTTCGTCGTTTGAAACAATTGACTTTATCATCTTTTTTCTTTTCTCTCCTGCTAATTTATGGACAGCAAAATTTATACAGGAGAGTGCTTGTTCAAGCAGTTTAAATTCCGTCGACTCCTCAATGACCTTCCCGTCTACGCCCAATGATTCAAAAACCGCTAAGTCCTCATAATATTGGTTTATATAGTTGCCTAGACAATCCGAATGGCAGGATTGAGTCGTGCTTGTGGGTACAAGGCGATAATAGTAACCGATGTAAGGCGTATAACAAATAACATCGCTTTTTGCAAGAAAATCAATTGTAAATCTTCTGTCTTCTGCGTTTGCTCTTCCGACTGGAAAGCGAATATTTGATTTTTCAATTATCCGTCTTGTAAAAATCTTGTTGCAACAAGTATTGAAGGACTCATTTTTAAGCATAAACGTATAAATAGTGTCTCGAATAAAGCTCTTGTCCATCGGCTCATTTTCAGGCAAGGGGTATCGGTTGGGAACTTCCTTATCTGGAAAACAGTGAACAAAATCGCAAACGCTCATGTCGGCCTTTGTTTTTTCGGCATTTTTAAAAAGCTTCTCATACATTTCCGGAAAGATATAATCATCTGAATCCACAAAAGCTATGTATTTTCCACAAGATTTTTCAATTCCGGTATTTCTGGCTGCACTGACACCCGTATTTTTTTGGTGAATGACGGTTATATTTTTATATTCACGGGCAAAACTATTGCAAATTTTAGATGAATTATCGGTAGAGCCATCATCAACCAAAATGATTTCGATACAATCAAACATCGTCTGCGCAATAATCGAGCCGACACATTCTCGCAAATATTTTTCTGTATTATACACCGGAACAATAACGGAAATATGTACATCCATCAGCTGTTTTCCCCGCCTTCGATTAAGGCGTAAAGCCGTTTTATATGATCGCTATTGCTGTAATCCGACGCTTGCGCGTTTACAGACAAGGCATTGCGCAAAAAATCATCCTGCGCAAGACGTAAGATGTCGTTTGTAACCGCTCGGGCGTTCATCGGCGACACAATGGCATCAAAGCCGTTTTTTACCTGACTGCGCGCCGTCTTGTAATCGGTAATGACAACCGGCTTACCCAGCATCTGCGCCTCCCTTACCGTTACCGCCTTGCCCTCGTATCGTGACGGCTGAACGTAGATGTCGCAAGCGTTGATATAGGGATAAGGATTTGTTTTTTTGCCAAGTATGATGAAGCTGTCCTCCAACGATAATTTTTGTATCTTTTCTCTGATGAGTTGTTCATCTGTCCCATACCCTATGAGATACCATTTGACTTTCATATCATCATCAATCAGCCGTTTGCAAACTTCCACTGCAAAATCGAACGCTTTTGCGTAACAGAATCTTCCCACGCTCAGCAACTTAACACATTTGTCCCCGCTCATCTCCTCTGGTAGATACGCCCTTGCCTGCTTTTCGACAAAGTCTTTTGAAAGAACATTTTCAATTGTTAAGGTTTTTGCACGGAATGCCGGATACACTGTTGAGAAAATCTCGGTGCAATCGTCCGACACTGCTACAATGCTGTCAAACATCTTCCAGATTTTTTCGTCCTTACCCACGTTGATGGCAATGCCGGAATAGTCGGTGTGAACCCAGGCTATCTTTATCTTTGCGTGTACCTTTTTTGCTATAAAATGATGCGGCCACATAAAACTCAGAGCAGCGTCGTATTCTTTTTTCAACCGAGGCATCAAAAGTACAGTAGAATCCCAGTAGGCCTGCGTCAGCGACGCACCGACTTCTTTCCCAAACTCCCTTTGTTTTACAGCGGGGTTGAGGGATATCTTGGCTTTCGAATAAAGCCTTAGCAATGCAAGCAGAACATGCCCGGACAACAAAACGGATTTGTTCGGTTTTTGAAGGCAAGCAAGACAAGGTATTTCCGAAAGTATATTGCACTCCACCGGCAGCAGACTCAGCAGCTCACCTTTTTGAGAACAAAGCAGTAAATCCACATCATATTTTTCATAGTCAAAGGCCCCAAGCAAACCCGAAAGACTTCTTTCAATGCCGCCGATTTCCATACTGCAAGCTGTAATTAGAATTTGCTTTTTCTTTTTCTCTTTCTTTTGCTTTTTTTTCATGCACCTGCTCCGTACCTTTTCAATTTCTGTTTCAAGTCCCAAAAAAAATGCACGCCGAATATCCTGTGCAAAACGCGGGACACGCGATTGCTGAGCTTTTGCTTGTTGCTCATCCATGACTTTTGATACCAATGGATGGACACCGTATTCTTTGTGGTTTTCAGCAAACCTGTTAAATCGTCAAATGGGCAGAAATAATCAATCGGATAGATCGTAAACGTGCCGCACTTTTGTTTGACATTGCCCGGAACAAAACCGTGTTTTTGCAACACCTGGGTAAAATATACGCAAACGGTCAGCGTGTTGAGGGTCTTGTCATCCTTTATAAAAATCGTGTTGTTATAAAGTTCCAATATCTCTTCTAAAATCTCGTTGCCCTTTTCTTTACACCACAGCACCAACCCGGGAGCAACAAATTCCTCTGTTTCAAGCCCTGCAAAGGCTTCATCATCCAACAAACTGCCAAATGCTTTTATAACTTCTACATCGGTGTCAAAATACAAGCCGCCGTAGCGGTAAAGTACCCAGAACCTGACATAATCAGACACAAAGGCATATTTTTTACGCTCGTAGGCCTGCCGAACATAAGCGGTGCAATTGATATCAAAGCAATCCTCGTTCCATTCCTTGATAGTAAATTCCGGCAAATGCTTTTCCCAAGATTCAATGCATTGTTGCACAAGCAGAGGTTTCTCCGCCCGCCCAAACCAGCAGTAATGAATTGTTTTCGGGTTCAGCTTGTCGTCCCCCTTAAAAATAATTGCTCGAATAACCCACTATCGAATACCTCACCGCCCAAAAATACAAGGCGTACAATCCCATGCATATAAGATAAGCCTTCCTTTTATCTTTATGTTTAAAGCTGTTCATCACAAGCCAAGTAAGCAGAAGAATATAGTAAACGCTTGTATAAATCGCAAACCTTGCAAAAATCCAATTGTACAAAGACAAAAAATAAAAGCTGAAGTTCAAAACTGCAAGGTTCACCAGTATATCACCCGTTTCCCCAAGGGTTTTTAACCTTTTCCTAGAGAGATAGGCTATTGCCGGCGGTGTCGCAACAACCAGCACTCTGATAAAATTCGAACCCGTCTCCTCGCCTTTGATAAACCACCCGGATTCATTGTAGATGCTAAAATCCGATCGAGCCACCAGGTTGAGAAACTGCGGGAGGAAGGCATCAAACAAAAGTGTCGCCGTTACAGTTGCCAATATCACGCTAGCCGAGGTGAATGACCACGCTTTTCTTCTCACGAGAAAAAAGACAGGCAACATAATGACGGCAGACGAGTGAAAACCCATGGCAAATAAAACCACCAACGCATATTTCAGCCATGCGCTACGCTCTTGCGAAAAAAGAAACTTCGTCCCGAGGATAAGAATACCGGCCGCCATATATTGCCGCATTCCATTAAAGGAAAAAGTGTAATAAGCACTCGCCACAAAAAGAAATACCCCAAGTTCATAGGCAGCGGCATGTTTATAAATAATATAGATAACCGGAACACAGCTGATAACCGCACCGATGAAAATCAGCAATTGAGGCTTGTCGGTTATCTGTCGGAGGATGTAAAGCAAGTAACCGTACAGAACATCCTTGTCCCCTATTTTCGGGGGTGACATATCCTTATCCAAAAGACCATAACTGTGTATCGTGTAGTAAGTATCGCCCAAATTGTTTCTCAACCCGGAAAACAGGGTAAAAAGAATAGCGGGAACCAAAAACCCCACAGGATGCGCAAGCCGCTTGCCTATTAAACCTCCGGTAACATGGGACGGATACCTTTCGGCGATAAGGGCACTCACATAGCAAACAATTAAAAGTACAATCAGATATAACATCTTGGCCTCACTCGTCTTTCCCGGCTTTCACGATAATATACCCCCATAATAAAACGCCAAAGGGAAGTGCGCACAGCGCCAATACCTTGCGTGGGGATTTTGCCAGCCAATGGACGTCCTTTGACATAATAGAGCTGGAAACGTAATGAATTGCTTGCTTAAAGCGAAAGCCAAAACCTACAAACGGTAACGCCATGCAAAGTCGTCGGCTATAGGCAAAGCCCTTCGGATTATTTAAATATTGTTTGAATATATTACGGGAGGAACCGTCAGCGAGATATTCAACATAACAAACAATCTCGTCCATGTGAAGAAGCTTGTAATCCAAATCAAGCAAAAAATACTTTGTGGCGAGGTCTACAAATTTCTCACCTGCAAAAAGAGGATATGGATATCGTTTAGTCAATTCCGAACGCAAAACAAACTTCTTATCACCTTTGACACCATATTTATAATAATAGTCGTAATAGCTAGCCCTCACCCTATCTTTTGGCAAGCGACTACCGATAATCTTCCCGTTTTGATACGCATCCAGTGCAAGAAAACCGGATATTGTTTTATCCTTATCGCAAGTCTGCCAAAAATAGATTATTTTTTCGACAGCGTCATCCGACATATAATCGTCCGAATCAATACAAGTATTTATCTCCGTATCAATAGTTGCATAGGCTAGGTTATGCGCACCATGCATGCCTTGATTTTGCTGGTAGATGTATCTTATCTCAAAGTCATTCTTTTGGGCTTGCCAACCTCTAACCAATCGCCTTGTATTATCGGTTGAACCATCGTCAACAATAAGCCAAACAAAATCCTTACAGCTTTGTCTTTTCATTGACTCATAGCAGCGAAAAAGTACGTAGGCCCTGTTGTAGGTCGGGGTAAAAACAGTTAAAATCGGCAAAGCATCGCTTCCTTAACATATTTTTCAGCCTTATCTGACCGGCTTTTTACAGGTTATTTTTCTCGCCGGGTTGTATGCAGCATTTCAGCATATAACATCTCCAGCCTTTTTGCCGTACTCTTAATATCGTAGCCGGCAGCCGCAACCTTGTCGCTTGCACTTTCGCGCTCACGCCTACCTTTTTTGATGCCTTTTGCCCATTCTTCCGCCGAACTGTCAAGGGACAAAAAGCTGACAAGGCCGCAGCCGAGATCGCCTTCCTGCGGTACACAGTTTGATACATAACACTCGAGCCCTGCACACTGGGCTTCCACCAAAGCCAGTGGCAAGCCCTCAAATTTCGACGGCAACACAAAGGCATCCCCTCGTTGCACAAGGGAACAAACATCTTCCCTGAGGCCAAGAAATAAAACCGAGTCAAGAATGCCAAGGGCTGCCGCTCTTTTTTTGATCTCACCGAGCAAAGGACCTTCCCCAATAAGCAACAACAAAGAATCGGGGTTCAGCCCTCGGTAAGCTTTAAAAATGTCAATCAGGAAGGTATGATTTTTTTGATCATAAAACCTTCCCGTGTGAACAAGCACTGTGGTCGTTTGTGAAATGCCCAGATGTTCTGCCATGTGTTGACGTATTTGCGGAGAAAATCGAAATTTATCGATATCTATACCGTTTTTAAGGATGAACGTTCCTTTGCTCTTCTCGCGAAAAAGCCATCTTGCTGCCGGTTGGGAACAAGCGAAACGGGCGGTCGCATTACGCTTAATTTTCCTGCGGCAATAATTTTTATAGACGTTTTCAGGTATAGACATCACCCCGGCACGTGTGTACCTTGTATTATGCGCATGGGCTATTCTGAAACGAACACCGGCTTTCTTCGCACACTCGAGAATAATCCCCGTTGTGGTTTCAAGGTGCGAATGGACGATTCGATATTCCTTATGGTTTTTAAAAAACCTTTCCAACTCAGCTGCATAAACGCGAGGCCCCAGCTGCAAAAGCGTTTTCATTTTGTAAATGCGGCCACCGAGCCGGTCGATTTCTTTCTGAAAATACATATCCCCATAAAAATTGACAAGGAAATCAAACTGAACCTTTTCCCTGTCGATATTGCGGTATATGTTCATGATCAGATTTTCTGCACCACCACAATTCATTGAGTTGAGCACATGAAGAACCCGTTCACAATCTGCCATATACGCCTTTCATCTCCTCCAAAACACGCTCGATACCATAACCCACAACGCTGTTGCATGCGTTTTCGGACAAGCGGCGGTAAAGGTCTTTGTCTCGTATGATCTGTATTATCTTACGTGTTAGTGCTTCACAGTCGTCAAGTTCAACGAGATAACCGTTGTATCCGTCTTCGATAAGTTCCAAATGCCCTCTGTTTTTTGATGCCACAACGGGAAGTCCACACGCCAAAGACTCCATGATATTGACAGGTAAGCCCTCACGCCGGCTTGAGGCAACCGCCAAATCACACATGGGCAGTATTTTGCACACATCGTTGCGTTGACCGAAGAAAACAACCCTGCCCTCAAGCCCGGTGTTCTTTGCATAGGTGTGAATCTTTCCGCCGGTTCTGTCAGGGCCGACAAGCAGAAGTCGCACCTCTTCATTTTCATCTGCCAGCATCTTCAATGCTCTTATCAGCAGCTTTTGGTTTTTATTGCCGTTAAGCTCCGCGACATAAACCAGAAGAATCTCGTCGTCCGAATACCCGTACTCACGCCGAAGAAGACTTTTTTTATCGCCACCAGGCTTGGTAAACCTCTTGTTATCATAACCAACCCCGTGAACGATAACTGTTTGACCGGCTATTAAATGATTTTTTGCGGCCTTATAATCTTCGCTATTTATTGTAATCAGACAATCGGTTTTCCTTGATAAAAATCGTTCAACTGGAAAATATATCAGCCAATTGAACAAGGGCGCTCCTTTAAAAAAATGAAAGCCATGGGCGGTGTAAATCACCTTCGCTCCATGCTTTCGTGCTTTATTTGCTGTTATTCTTGCAAGCACCCCTGCCATAGGAGTGCTGCAGTGAACAACATCAAACTTATTATTATTTATTATCTGTTTAAGTTGCTTGTAAGCCACTATATTTTTAATGCTGCAAGGTTGCCTATCCATCAATATTTTATATGTTTTATCGCAACCCGGCATATCAACCGGGTCAAGGCAGGCCGAACTGACTTCCCATCCGTTTTTCTTAAGGAAATCAAAGTATGGCAAATAGAAATATTGAAAATGAATACTAACAGTTGCGACAAACAGTATTTTCTTCAACCTTAACAGCCTTCCCGTGTTTGATAGCTCATTCAATCAACTCGTGTCTCCGGGGTACCTGTGCTTAGCGGGTCGGCTTATGCTTTCAACATACATAAAGTCATACTCAATTTTTCATTTCCGAGCTATTGTTTTTCATCGGGCTTGCATTCCTCTTTTTCAAGGTAATTCGGCACAATCTTTTTCAACAGCTGTCTCACATTTGTCTGGTTGACACAGCGCAATTCTTCCAGCGTTTCAAGCAGATTTTCTTCGCTGAAACTAATAGGCGTTGTCACAAATATTTTATTATTGGATGTCATCTGCCTGCCTTCCATCTCCTCGGGAAGGGAAAGCTCTTCATAAAGCTTTTCTCCCGGGCGCAGCCCGGTAAACTGTATGTCAATATCAACATAAGGTGTGTAACCCGAAAGACGAATTAAATTTTCGGCAAGAGTCAAAATTTTCACAGGTTCCCCCATGTCCAGTACAAAAACTTCGCCCCCTTGGGCAAGCCCCCCGGCCTGTACAACAAGCTGTGCCGCTTCCGGTATGGTCATAAAATATCTTGTAATGCCGGGGTCGGTTACGGTTACCGGTCCACCGTGTTCAATCTGCCCCTTAAAAATCGGGATAACGCTTCCGTTAGAACCCAGAACATTACCAAAGCGCACAGCAGCAAAGTGAGTGCCCGTTGTATGCTTATCAAGGTATTGAATGATTTTTTCGGTTACTCGTTTCGTCGCACCCATTACATTAGCCGGGTTTACCGCCTTATCTGTGGATAAAACAATAAACTTATTCACACCGAACTCCATCGCGGTTTTTGCTGTATTCAGGGTTCCGAATATATTGTTTTTTATTGCTTCACACGGGCTGTCTTCCATCAGCGGCACATGTTTGTGAGCCGCGGCATGAAAGACGACATTCGGATGAAATTCCTCAAACACCTCGCGCAGACGCGGCAAATCTTGAACAGAGCCAATGCGGACAACTATCTGTGGAGTGTCTTTGTACATTTCTTCAAGCTGGTTCTTCAGCGTAAAAGCGTTGTTCTCATAGTTATCGAATATTATAATTTTTTTCGGTTCGTACAGTGCCACCTGCCGACAAAGTTCACTGCCGATAGAACCGCCGCCCCCCGTAACAAGGACAACTTGGTTTTTTAAATACTCGCATATTTTTGTATCCAGCTTCACTTCCGGGCGGGGCAGCAAATCTGTTATTTCAACATTTCTGATTTTTCGAGTTACATCGCCATCTTCGGACATTTCAAGCAGTGTGGGCGACGTTTTTAGCGTACATCCGGTTTTCATCGCGATTTTTAAAATTTCTACCTGTCGTTCCGGGGATGCCGCAGGGATACACACGATAACCTCATCAATTTTATATTGTTTTGCTAATTCCGGAATATTTTCACAACCACCCCGAATCGGTATCCCTCTGATACGTTTTCCTTGCTTATCGATGTCGTCATCAACCATAATCACAGGATTGCCGCGTCTGTTGCCGTGTGCCTGCAAATCCTCGGCCACAATCATGCCCATAGAACCGGCACCGACAATCATCACCCGTTTTTCTTTTGCTTTTCTTGAAAAATCCACACCTTTTTTGCCTCTACGGGCTATATTGCGGTATAAAAGGCGGATTCCGCCTATCATCGCAATTATGATAAGTGTAGAATTGATATATACAGAGCCGGGTGAATTCCCAACACCCGGAAGGTTGAAAAAGATACCAATTTTTTCTATACCGACGCTTAGAACACCACCCATTATCGCTGCAAGGACACATTGAAAAAGTTCGTAAACTCCTGCATACTTCCACACGCTATCATATAAGCCGAATATTTTAAAAACAATCAAATAGGCCACGGTAACAAGCACAAAGCGAAGCAACCTTGAAGAAATTATACTGATGATTCCCGATACAATGGATGTATAATTGGATGGATTGGTTAAAATAATCGCGGCAATAAACGCGATATTGACAGCAAACGCATCAAATACAATTAACAATAATCTTGCCAAAAACGCTTTTGATTTATTAACCGACTTTATCAAAGTATTCCCTCCACAACATATGGTCTTCAGACATAATATTTATATGATAATACACTAATTATGTAAAGTCAAAGCAAAATAAAAAAATTTTAACATTTGCCGACATCTTTATTATTAATCTTGGCAATCTTACTATTCGGCACCCGGCTTTAAATGGATTGTTCTGAACTGCTTTGGGGTATAACCGGTATGTTTCTTGAATATTCTACTGAAATGACTTTGATCATAATAACCAAGCTCCGTCCATATATCGGACAGGGAACCCTCGCCGGATGTCAATAAAATCTTCGCCTGCTGTGTTTTTTGTATTTGAATGTAATCCGTAATACATTTGCCGGTTTGCTGTTTGAAACTGCTATTGAGGTAACTGGCGTTCATCCCAAGGTCTTCGGCTATCTCGGCTACCGAAATACGCTCATAAAGATGTTTTGCAATATATTCTTTCACCTTTTCTGCCGAGGTGGAGAGTAGTTTTTCAGAGGCCGCCCTTACCCGTCCCGTTAAATCCAGCAATAATTTGATAGTCAGCGCATTGACATTTTCCGCCCTTGAGCAGTCGTCGCAAAGCCCGGAGTATCTCTCCCAGGTGTCATTAACCAAATTTTCGTCCAGACCTGCCATGGCTGCTCTGTCACAAGCCAGACCGCATAAAGCAATAAATCTATTTTTTCTGTTGCGCAAAGGGATGGCGACTTCGCTGTTTGCACCGACGAATACATAGGCTTTAATAATCCTGCTGATACCATTCGTGTCGCCTTTTGCCACACAGTCAAGTGCTGCGCGCTGTATAGCGCGAATGAAAAAACCGGCTTCTTCCATGTCTCTCGCACGCTCCGATGGCCTTATCTCATCATATCGCTCCGGTACAGATTCACTTTTATCTTTCGAAGTTATCAAAGTTATCACCGCCTGCCACTAAATTATACCAAAAACCACAATTTATACAATACCAAACATCATTAAAGTGATATTATTCAAGTGTTGAAGATTGCTTTGACAAAAATTCATGAAAAAGGAGTAAATGCTATGATAGGTCTGGGTAAATGGGTGTGTCATGTTGACACTATGTTTTTTAGAGGGGACGCGCACATTCGTCTGTTTGACAACGACGGTGACTACGGTTTCGAACTTACACTGCCTGACATGGATATTCCGGAGGTCGTCATTAAAGAAGTTAAAGAAGACGGCAATACGTTGACGGCGATTGCCAATATCGATCTTCTTCCCGGCAAAGACATCGACGTAACGTTAACTTTTGACGGCGACACATTTGAAGGATTGTTGAAAGTACCGTTTATCGGCAAAATCAAGTTAAAAGACGGCAAAAGAGAAGCTTAGTTTTGGGGAATTTTTTAACCGGGGCGGAGTAATCTGCCTCGGTTATCTTTTTTTTACCAAAAAGTAGACAATTACGTGTGTTTTGGTTATACTAAATTTGATTAAAATGCAGGAGGTTAAAGAGGATGGCGTTTTTAGAAAAGTTTCTCGTTTTCCGCGAAGTACGAATGGTACAACGGTTTATTGCCGCGCTGCTGATTATGGTTGAGGTACTGGGTGCTTTATTTTTTTCATTGCCTCAAACGCCTCGCGGGCAAAAAATTGACCTTGGCGCATGGGACCTTGTTTGGGCAGATGAATTCGACGGCACCGAGCTTGACGCCGACAAGTGGCGCCCGGCGGGCGATGGGCTACGCCGAGGCGGTTACTGGGATGTGAATAACGCCATCGTTGAAAACGGATTTCTACATCTGCGCACCGACTATCAGGAAGCCGGGCGTTTTGGTCCGGGGTGGTACAGTGGTGCAATTGAAACGCGCGGTCTTTTCGACCATACATACGGGTATTACGAATGTCGTTGCATCTGCCCGGGAGCCGCAGGGCTCTGGGGTGCTTTTTGGATGTTCTCTCATGGTGTAGGTACTATCGATGGTAGCGGCAACGATGGTGCGGAAATTGATATTTTCGAGTCCCCTTCCTATGCAAATCCAAAGAGACTTATGCGCAACAGTGTAACGCACACCATTCATTTTGACGGCTACGGCGAAGAGCATCAATCCACATTTTTAGGTTCCTACAAAGCTGTAAAACCGTATACCGAGTTTAACACCTACGGCCTTGAGTGGAACGAAAATGAATGTATTTTCTACATCAACGGAGTCGAAACGGACAGAATCGGCGGCAAGTATGTCTCGCAAGTTGCTCAGTGGCTGTTGTTGACAGTGGAAGTTGGCGGAAGCAATGCCATACCGGGGGCAAACCAGGCAGGTGTAGTTGAAGTCGGCGGTAACGGCATTATTACTGCAAACCCAACCGAAAATTTTCCGGTTGACATGGTCGTTGATTATGTCAGGGTTTATGACAAGCTCAGCTAAAGCAGCGAGTTTTATCTCTGCCGCGCAAAATATTTCTGCAAATTATACCAAAATCGATAATACATACAATACAAAAATCTTTGCAATGATATAATGGCGATGTTGATGCTATCAACAAATAAAATGAAAAGAGGGTTTGTTATGATTGGAATCGGCAAGTGGGCTTGTCATGTTGACACTATGTTTTATAGAGGCGAAGCGTTTTTCACTATTAAGGACAACAACGGCGAATACGGATGGGAACTTGATGTCCCCGGTGTGGATATTCCTGAAATTGATATCCACGATATCAAAGAAGACGGCAATACATTAACCGCAATCGCAAATGTCGACCTGCTCCCGGGTAAAGACATTGATGTTACCGCGACTTTTGAAGAGGACACATTTGAAGGCTTGATTAAAATTCCGTTTATCGGCAAAATTAAACTCAAAGATGGAAAAAGAGTCGTTTAGTTTGGTATTTTAACAAAAAACATTGATTGAAACGGGGCGGGTTTTTATCCGCCCCGTTTTTTTAACTTTTTCACTCTATCACTTCATCAAGCAGGCTTGATTTGCACTTCTTTTTCCCCTGCCTGCCGCATATTTTTCTTTAATGTTTTTGCCAATTCCTTGCGTATCTCAATATAATCCGGGTCTGATACGAGATTATTCAGTTCGTAAGGGTCATTTTCAAGGTCATACAAACAATCTTCATTGTATACAAGGCTACCTGCGTCTTTCCACCCATTTTTATCCGGTGCACACACCGAATACTTCCACTTTTTCGTTCGAATGGCTCTACCGACCTGGCTTTCGCTTATCTGCATAAAGATTTCATCCGGCCATTCTGCCTTGTTTTCACCTGCGAGGTGCTGCAAGGGGTTACCTTGCATATCTTCGGGCTTTTTTATATCCGCGCAGGCAAGCAGTGTCACCGAGATATCCATTAAGCTCACCAACTCGCTGAATGTTTTTCCGCCCGAAAAACCCGGACCATACGCTAACATTGGTATCCGTACGGAAGCATCATGGCAGGAGCGTTTATACTCGTTGTTTCGCGTGCGAAAGTGCGAACCGTGATCACTTGTATAAAAAATCACCGTATTATCGGCAATTCCCAATCCGGCCAACGCATCCGAAATTCTTCCGAAGTTATAGTCCAGGCTATGGCAACAGCCGAGGTAATCCGGGTAATTTCTCTTCCAGTCCCCTCTTTTACCCACAAGGTCCCCCGGAGGATCGAAGTTTTTAAACTTTTGCTTTGAACCACGCGGACCCTCAAATCGAAAATGATCATTCTGGTGATGCGGCTCGATATAGGACAAAAACAGGAAGAAGGGTTTTTCAAGCGATCTTGTTTTTAAATAATCCAAGGCAAAATCCGTCACACCATCCGCCCGGTAACCTTTAAATTCGACTTTTTTCATATCCCCGTCAAACATATGTCCATTGTAACCATGTGAAGTGTTTTCCAACACATCACTTGCGAGCCAGTAGTCTTTATAGCCACCCCGTAAATGTTCGGGAACAG
Organism: uncultured Eubacteriales bacterium; assembly: GCA_964568955.1. Lineage (GTDB taxonomy): Bacteria > Bacillota > Clostridia > Oscillospirales > Acutalibacteraceae > UBA1447. The sequence goes on from CAZMSM010000027.1 coordinate 15,801, forward strand.
GTTTGCTTGAATGGTCAAAATGCTCACCGATATCCTCATTTGAACCACCAACAGTGGATGCCAAATGCCACTTACCGATATAACCGGTCTCATATCCGTTTTGAGAAAAATACTTGGCAATCGTCTTTTCATCCTGCCCAAGCGCAACGCCGTTGCGGTAACAGCCGGTTTGGGTTGCATATTTCCCCGTTTGAACACAGGCCCTTGCCGGTCCGCAAACAGGCTGGCAAGTAAAGGCGTTTTCAAAAAGCACGCCTTTTTTTGCCATCTTGTCCAGATTGGGCGACACATCCAGCTTTTGGCCATAACAGCCCAAGGTATCCCACCGCTGCTGGTCGGAAAAAATAAAGATGATATTAGGCTTTGACAAAATAATTACCCCTTTTAGACTAGCAAATATTGCTCATTGCTATATACCTTATCTAGATTGTGAATTATACAACGTCATCCGGCTCTTTTGCCAAAGGAGTTGAATATCGAACCATGGGACTACAGGTCACACCGATTAAGTCTGCCCGCTTGTGTTACTCAATAGCCAGTCCAAAACATTTAACTGACGAATTCCGCCGTAATTAGAACCGGCACCAATTTCATCCAGCGTGAGCAAAATTTTGGGGTAATGGTCCGGAATTTTTTCAAGCGGTTCAATCTCACGTTTGAGTGTGTTTTCATCCAGTACGGATGCCGAAACCTGATAATAGGCTACCCCGTCCAAACCACTTGCCACGAAGTCAACCTCTTTTTCTGCAAGTTTGCCTATGCTTACCTTATACCCGCGGCGGATAAGCTCTAGATAAACGATGTTTTCGAGCAGATGACCCAAATCCGATGCGGAACCGGCAACCAATATATTGCGCAGACCGGTATCGACAATATAATACTTTCCAAGCGTTTTTAAAAATTGCTTGCCCTTAATATCGTATCTGTCCGCTTTGTAAAAAATAAAACTGTCAACCAGCGCGCGAAGGTATTTGTCCACCGTATTAACCGAAATTTTCCTACCACTTGAATTGATGGTATCGTTGATTTTCTTTGCGGATACGGGGCTGCCGATGCTACTGCACAAAAATTTTATAATGCTTTCAAGCACAGATATATCGGTAATACCTTCACGTGTTGCTACATCCTTCACCAGTATGGTGTTATAAATACCGTCTAAATAGGTTTCAACAACAGCCTCTTCCTTGCGCAATGCCGGAACATATGGAAATGAACCGAAAGTCATATAATCGCTGAACGCTGCTTCCATATTGCGGTTGTCGGTTTTTTCAAAGTTGAGATATTCGGAAAAGGATAGAGGAAGCATTTTAATTTCCACATATCTGCCGGAAAGCAGTGTTGCAAGCTCACCCGAAAGCATATAAGCATTGGAACCGGTGATATAGACATCCACGTTCTTTTTGATAAACAGGCTACCTATTGCTTTTTCAAAATCCTTGCACTGTTGCACCTCGTCTATAAAAACATAGGTATATTTTTCTTTACACAACCGAGTTTTGACATGCTCGTGAAGAACCTTATAATCAAGCAAATATTCATTATCGACATCCTCAAGATTAACGCACACAATCTGCTCGTCGCTTACGCCTGTTTTTTTAAGGTAGTCCATGTAGAGCAGGAACAGCGTCGACTTACCACACCGTCTGACACCGGTGACAACTTTAATAAGCTGTTTTTCCCGCCACTGGATCAATTCGTCTAAATATTCCTTCCTCTGTATCATAAGCTACACCTCTTTTTTCACACTATAGCACATTTCCCATTATAAGTCAAAGTTTTTTCTCTGGGCAGAAATAAGTTTGTTTTTTACGAAGTTTTTTCTCTGAACAGAAATAAGTTTGGTTTTCTATAAAGTTTTTTCTGTACATCAAGAAACTTTTAAACTGCTCGGAGTCAAAGCCCTTGCACTATTGAGGTCTTTGATTTCGATAATCAGTATTTATACATATAATTTTCAAGCTCCCATTGGCTAATACTCGAACGATAGGCATTTAATTCCCTTTTCTTGGAATAAAGATATTGATTAAACACATGGTCGCCGAAACACTGTTTCATGAAGGTGTCGTTCTCATACAATTCGATTGCTTCTTCCAAGGAGCTCGGGAGCGTTTCGATTTTAACCTGATCGCTTTGCCTTCTTCCGGTTTTAAACACATTTATGTTGGTCGCCGGGGGTGGCGCCAAGTCCCTTTCGATTCCGTCGAGGCCTGCCATAAGGCAAGCTGCCAAACCGAGATACGGGTTGCATGCCGCGTCGGGACTGCGCAGCTCAATTCTGGTGCCCATCCCGCGGCTAGCGGGGATTCGAATAAGCGCGCTGCGATTTTTGCTTGACCAGGAAATATGCACGGGGGCTTCGTAGCCCGGAACAAGGCGTCTGTATGAATTAACCAAGGGGTTTAGGACAAGGGTCATGGCTTTGGAATGCTCCATTATTCCGGCAACAAATTTATACGCGGTTTGGCTTAAAGCATTCTTGTCCGACTCATCATAAAAAGCATTTTTACTCCCTTTAAACAGCGACATATTCGTATGCATTCCGGACCCATTTTGACCAAATATCGGTTTTGGCATAAAAGTTGCGATAAAGCCGTGTTGTTGGGCGACACTCTTGACAACATATTTAAACGTGAGCACATTATCCGCCGTGCGAAGCGCTTGATCATATTTGAAATCAATTTCATGCTGGGACGGCGCAGCGGCATGGTGGGCACTTTCAATATCAAAGTCCATTTCTTCAAGGATGGAACAGATTTCTCTGCGGCACTCCTCCCCTTTATCAACGGGACCCATATCAAAATATCCGCCCCTGTCACCGGTTTCGGTAGAAAGTTGACCGTTCCCATTGTCCGGGAACAAGTAAAACTCGCACTCGGCACCGACATTGAAGGAAAACCCCAAATACGCTGCTTTTTTCAGTGCCTTTTTCAGTATATAACGTGGATCACCGGGGAAGGCCATGCCGTCGGGGTCGTATACGTCACATATTACGCGAGCAACCTTGCCTTCGCCCATGGGAGAATACCAGGGAAAAACGACAAAGCTGTCATAGTCCGGGTATAGGCACATGTCCGATTCCTCCACCCTGACAAAGCCTTCCACATTGGACCCATCAAACGTGCATTCGTTGTCAAGTGCCCGTTCAAACTGGTTTCTGGTAACTTCAAGACTTTTCAAAGCGCCCAGAACATCCGTAAACTGCAGTCTTAAAAACTTTATGTTTTTCTCATCGGCAATTCTGAGAATATCCTCTTTTGTGTATTTCGCCATTGCAGCCATCTCCTTTCCTGTATCCAAAAACTATTCGGGCCGTTTGCTCCAAAACAAACCATTCATTTGATTGCACGCAGTGTTTACCATCATTAGTATATCACAGCACTATCTCTTGTCAATTAAAAGCAAGAGGAGGCTGTAAGAGAAAAAAACCCCACGGCAAGAATATGCCTTGGAGCAAAACAGACAATAAATATTTTATATCAAAAACCTCAAACACAGCAAAAAGCTGCGTTTCCATTGAGGTCTACTCCTTAATTTCATCCAGGGTGAGTGAAAAACTCGGCAAAAATTCTTCCAGGAAACATTCCGCTTCAGGCAGCATCAATTCGGTTATAGCTTTCCTGATAGAAACTGCGGCGATATCAAACTCCGAATTCCCTGCTTTCTTTTCATCCATACATTTTATCAACGCGCAAATTTTATCGGCGGCTTTTACATACGTCCAAAGGGCTAAGTCTTCTTCAACCGGGAAGAAAAACGCCTCATAATCGCCCCTGATATCGTCGGGAAGCATATCTAATAGTGTTTGGCATGCATTGTCCTCAACAGACTGGTATGCCCTTCTTAGTTTTTCGCTGTGATATTTGACCGGCGTTGGCATATCGCCCGTCAAGCTCTCCGGCATATCGTGGTAAAGCCCCAGAATAGCGGCGCGTTCGGCGTTGAGCGAACCGCCAAAACGGCGATTATGCAACACCACCAGTGCATGCGCGACGCTCGCGACCTCCATGCTGTGTTGACTGAGGTTTTCGCTGTGCGAATTGCGCATGAGAGACCAGCGGTTGATATATTTCATTCTGGACATCATTGCGAAAAAGTGATTTTTTTTCAAATCAGTGCCTCCGGCGTATCTAAAGAGTTTTGCTATTCAACATAAATTTCGACTACTTCGTCAAGGGCAAGAATATCCTCTGTAATACTCCTGAATAATCTGTCGTTTTCAGCGAGGATAAAAGCCTTCAAAACAACTTCGTCTTTCCCCTTACTAAGCACACTTTCGTTTTTCTCCGGGTACTCAATCTCCATTTTTTGCAGTGTTGCTCCACATTCTTGAACAATCTGATTTATTTTTTGGGACGCAGCGTCAAGTTCATTGGCGATGATATTCACGGTATTGCCTTTGTTGCTCCTAATCATAATCCTTTTAAGAAAGTTCAAGGTAATATAAATAAAGATGGTTGCTATAAGTGCCCCCTCATAGTAGCCAATGCCTACAGCAAGACCTATGCAAGATACGGCCCATAAGCTGGCAGCTGTGGTAAGCCCTTTAACACTGAAGCCTTCACGCAAAATGGTGCCTGCACCCAAAAAGCCGATACCGCTGATAACCTGTGCGCCCAGGCGCGCAGGGTCCATATTGGTAAGCCCTTGATACTCTGTAAAGATGTAGCTTGAGGTCAGCATGACTAGCGTCGCACCAACAGCTACGAGTATATGTGTTCGGAACCCGGCCGGTCTGTGCGAGTGTTCCCGTTCAAAACCGATGATCCCACCAAAAACACCTGCAAGCGTAAGCCTGAGCAAGGCTTCAAACGAATACCGAAAGCTCTCACTTTCAACGACTGATTTTATAAGTTCCCGAAAAATCATATTATTCCATCCTTTTCGACCTTATCATTTAAGCTTTTCATTTTTGATTATTCGAAATTGTAACACAAAAGTCGAGAATGTGCAATGCCGCACAAGCAGAATATCCTCCGGAGCTTTGTCTATCACACCATTTTTTTCTTATACATGACGTGGGCACCCACCAAGGAAACCACTACGGTGAAAAATATCAACGTTCCGGCCTGAAACTCCGGGGCGAACAAAAGGACAATAATGCCCACAGCGACAGGCAGAAAGAAAATCTTTCGATGCTTTGCAAAATAACCGGCACCAAGCGCCCCGAAAAGGGCCGGTATCACCTGCTGAAATGCCGGCGCAAAAGGTGAACCCTCAGCGGTCATCATCGGCAACACCGGTGAAAACACAAGTACGCCTACAGCAATAATCACCGTTGTGGTGATGGCAGAGGCCGCTATGGCTATGGTTGAAATAACCTCGCCTTCTTCGGTATTGGGCCGTACCCCGGCGTTTTGCATGGCATTTAAACCGCAGGGCAACTTTAGGTTACTGATATTGCCCGTAACAAAACTAAGGTAAGTCCCGCCTGCGCCAAGCATGGGCGCATAGGTTATCACTTCAATAACAGCGACCGTCCAAAACAAGGGTATTATTTTCAGCAAACCGTTAAAAACCGTCGTTGCCGGGGGCCATACATCTAAATGAAGGCACATAGCCAAGGGAATCGAGAGCATAAACGCCAACGAGGTCAAGGACGAAATTTTGCCCCATCGGTGAACTCGGTCAAAATAGGTTTTCTCCACCATTAACCCCTCCATTCCAGTGTAACAAGGCTTTGCGGCACAATTTGTGCAAGCAACATCGCAACACCCATTGCCAAGAGCATACTCAGTGGCATAGCAAAAGGCTCAAGCCATTTTGCACGCGGCATCTTGCTTAAACGCTGTAATAAAAGCATAAAAAACATAGACGAAACAAGTGTGCATACAGACAAAAATCCCGCGCCGTCCCCCACAATGTTTTTATCGCCCGCACCGGCAATCGATCGCGCAATAAAAGCGGCAATCAGTCCGATAAATGCCGCTGCGGCCATCAAGTCAGCCCATTTTGCGTTGGTATTTGCCGTTTTACCGATTTTGGTTTGGATTTTTTTCAAAAATAAAGGCAATAATATTAAAGGCATCACACTGCCGATAGTCATCACCCATGCGGCGGCGGCGAAAATCGTCTTATCTTTGACTTCAAGGTTAAGTCCACCGAGTATGCCAAAGGATTCCAACGTACTGTGTGCAGCTGTCACTTCGTACCCGATGTTGCCAATCATGGAAAGTCGTATCCACGGCAGCACCAAACCCAAAGCGCCGGCGATCGTGATAACTGTTGCCAAAATGGCCAAAGCCGGTGCTATTGTAAAGAGGATACTTGATGCTACCGTGTTTTTCAGCGTTGCCGATGATAAGCCGAGTTTTTTACCGTGATTCCATGCTTTTCTCATAAAAAAAAGAGATTGCGCCAGAACAAACACAACAACCAAACCACCAAGCAGGTACATAAATCCGCTTTCTTTAAAATCCATCCAATTCTCCTTTTTGAAATCATATTTTAAATAGTCCTCATTTCCAAACCGCCAACCACTCTTTTGCTAAGAGCACATGACCTGCTTGAGTCGGGTGTACGCCGTCCTGTGCATAAAACGCCGGTGTTTGTTCTTTTGCAGCCTCTGCGAAAATTTTATCCAAATCCAAAAATCTTGTGTTATATTCCTTCGCCAGAGCGGCAACGGCATCCTGTTTAAAACACAAGTCTTCTCTCATAGCCGTAATATGCTCGTTGACATCCAGTAAAAAGGGATTTAACAAAAGGATTTGAGCACAAGTGTTGCTCAAAGTTTTTTCTATGATTGCCTTTAATCGAGCCTTAAACACATCGGGGGCTGTTGGGTCGTTGCGGTCATACCTGCGCCAGGTATCATTCACACCGATAAGAATACTGACATAATCGGGTTTCAACATCAGGCAATCCTCGTCCCACCTGCCAAGCAGGTCCACTGCCCTGTTACCGCTTATACCGCGGTTGAAAATTTTGACTTCTAAGTCGGGGTAACTGCTATCAAGCAAGTTGCGCACATGAAACGCATAGCCGTTGCCAAGGAGTCCGTCCGACGTTCTGCTTCTGCCGGCATCCGTAATACTGTCCCCTTGGAAAAGAATTGTAGATTTATCTTTTAACATAGTCACGTCTCCTATTTGTAAAAATTACTTATCTTAACCGTGATAGAATTTTTTCGTTTGATATTTCGGCTCGCATGTTAAATTGATGCCGAGCTTTCTATATGTATCCTGGTCTGCCTGCGACAACATAACCGTTGAGTGCGCCTCACATTCGCGCAAATCAGCCAAACATTTGAGCCCTTTCATAGCTGCTTTATTGCCTGCCGCGCTAATGGAAAGGGCAATCAAAACCTCATCGGAATGAAGCCTCGGGTTACGATTTTTCAACATTTCGGTTTTGAGCTTTTGAATGGGTTCGATAACCGAAGGGGCAATAAGATGTGTTGCTTTTTCAATCCCCCCGAGGGTCTTGACCGCATTCAAAAGTGCGGCGGCAGACGAGCCGAGCAGAGTGGATGTTTTACCGGTTATCACCCGACCATCTTGCAATTCAATGGCAACCGCAGGTTCTCCGCCCGTTTGTAAAGAGCGCTCCAATGCCTGTGCCACCACCGGGCGGTCATCCGTACAGACACCCGCTTGTTTCATGACAATTGAAATTTTTTCAACAACCCCATCGGTGCAACGACCGTTGCGGCGGTCACAGAGAATCGAAAAATACCTGCGGATAATTTCATCTTTTGAGGCTTTTCGAATGACATCGTCGTGCGTTATACAAAAGCCCACCATATTGACACCCATATCCGTAGGTGATTTATAGGGGCTTTGCCCACCAATGTGTTCAAAAATAGCGTTTACAACCGGGAAAACCTCAACATCGCGGTTATAGTTAACCGTTGTAATTCCATAAGCGTCCAAGTGGTAGGGATCAATCATATTGACATCCTGAAGGTCTGCGGTTGCTGCTTCATAAGCTAGGTTCACGGGGTGTTTAAGCGGTAGGTTCCAAATAGGAAAAGTTTCAAATTTGGCATACCCGGCGGAGATTCCTCTGCTATATTCATGATAAAGCTGTGAAAGGCAGGTTGCCATTTTGCCGCTGCCGGGTCCCGGTGCGGTGACAACCACCAGCGGCCGCGATGTTTCAATATATTCATTTTTGCCAAAACCTTCCTCACTGACTGCGTGCCTAACATTCAGCGGATAGCCATCTATCAAACGGTGCAAAAAAACACGCATGCCCAGCTCTTCGAGTTTTTCTTTGAACAAAACAGCTGCAGGTTGACCGTTAAACTGTGCGATAACGACGCTCCCTACGTATAACCCGATTGCCCTGAACGCATCCGTAAGCCTGAGCACGTCGCTGTCGTAGGTGATGCCCAAGTCCCCGCGAATTTTATTATTTTCGATATCCCCCGCATTAATCACGATAACAATCTCTACATCGTGCCCGATATTCTTCAGCATCTGTAGTTTGCTGTCGGGTGCGAAACCCGGTAAAACTCTGGATGCGTGAAAATCGTCAAACAACTTACCGCCGAATTCAAGATAAAGCTTACCCCCAAAATCCGCTATTCGTTTTTTGATTTGCTCCGATTGCTTTTTGATGTATGCTTCATTGTCAAACCCGGTTTTGCGAATCATTCGACCCATTCCTTTCATTTGTGCCGCTCGTTTGCGAAAAACCGGCAGCTTTCATTATTCATTATTAGCTCAAATATCTTTGGCAACAAAACTACACTCAAAAATAATACTCTTCCTGCAGGTCTTTTTGCCTTTCGCCCACACGAAAAAGGAAGCACCAAAATACATTCCCGTTTATTATATGATTGATAGCGATACCTGTCAATGAAAAGAAGCTCTGCAAAAGTCAAACTTTGGGGCTTTGTGTTGCAATAACCGGTTATTATGATACAATATAAATTGGTTTTTGCCAAACAAATATTTTTTATGAAAGGATGATTTTTTTGAAAAAGAACTTCAAAGCATTCCTATCCCTGCTCCTCGTTTTATCTCTTGTTTTTTTAGTCGCTTCATCCGCTTACGCAGCCACCCCGGCCACTTCCTTAGCTTTCAACAGTGAAGGGAAATTTAAAATTATTCAGTTTACCGACACGCAGGACGATAACATCCCCAGACAGGCCATGATCAAGCTAATGAACAAAGCGCTTGATTCAGAAAAGCCTGACCTTGTTGTTTTCACAGGCGATAATATAACCGGCGGCGGCAGCCCTGGCAAAATTTTAACGAGCATTGCAATCAGAGCCATTATTAAACCGGTTGCGACACGCGGAATTCCCTTTGCAATGGTTTTTGGTAATCACGACGCCGAAGGCGGTGTTTCGAAAGAAACGCAACTCACTATGTACCAAAAATACCCCGGTTGCCTTGCATATGACCCCGAGCCTGATTTGTATGGCTGTGCAACGTACAATCTACCCATTAGAAGCTCCGACAACAGCAAAGACGCCTTTAACCTTTGGCTGATAGACTCCAACGAATATGACAGGGTCAAGGGCGGTTATGACTGGGTTCATGAAGACCAGCTTGACTGGTATAAAACAAAAAGCATCGAGCTTGAACAAGCAAACGGCTCGCTTGTACCATCGCTTATGTTCCAACATATCGTGGTACCGGAAGTTTACGAGTTGCTCAAAGAGGTGCCCGCGGGTACGGAAGGCTCCCGCTTTCGTTTTGAAAAAAACTGGGCACTTGAACTCGATCCTGCTATGGCGCACGGTGCACTCGGCGAATGGCCTTGCCCGCCCGATACCAACGGCGGCCAGCTCCAAGCGGTCCTTGAGCGTGGGGATGTGCTGGGTATTGTGACCGGTCACGACCATGTAAATGATTTTGTCGGCACCTACGAAGGTATAGACTTTATTCAGACACCCGGCATCGGCTTCCAAACATACGGCAATAGGGACCGAGGTTTTCGCGTCATTATTCTTGACGAAAACGATACTTGGAGTTATGAAACCTATACACCAACATTTTTTGATTACTTCGGAACAGGCATTGCGGGGGAATTTGCATACGCTTTCTTCGGCAGTCCGGTAGCGACTTTTCTCCCGGTTGTTGGGGATGCAATTTACGCATTCCTCAAGCTTTTCTCATAATCACACATCTTTAAAAAGCTTTAACCGGCTTAAAAGGAGCGACTTATGCAACATATCTTAGATTTTGACTGGGCGGTTTTTCAGTTTGTGGAAAAATATTTATG
>CAZMSM010000028.1:0-5864 GCA_964568955.1 uncultured Eubacteriales bacterium
ATATATTCGCACCCGTGGGGTGTTTCGTACTCAAAATGATAGAACAAAAGACCTGCTTCGCGGGGCGTATATCGGCCGCTCCACCAGCCTTCACATGGGCCTTCTTGGCGCTCCCATTCAAGGGCAAGGCATTCACGCTCCCCGGTCGTGTCATGCTCTACCACAAGCCGAACACAACGGGCCTGAAAGTCAAGGGGTAAAATAACGCTAAACGCAACAGCCGAGCCGGCAGCAACAGCGCCGAAAGGCGATTTATGGTAACCCTTGCGGGAATTGTAGGGGATATAATGCATGCGAAACCTCCGCAAAAATGATAGGGGTTGTGTTAACGGATAATCGCCGCTGCCTCCGGTGGGATTTTTGATATATTGAGCATGACACTGACAATCAGATAGCCTACGATAAAAAGTGCGATAAATCCAAGGGTGATCAGCACACGCTTGAGCGTCTTGCGCCGCTGCATTCTTTGGCTGTAACTGAGTTTGTTGCGGTTATATTTATCCGCATAAGACTGCGAAAACCCGGTAAAACTTTGGTTGCGTGTAGGCAGATTGTATTTGGCTTTGCTTGTCTTTTCCTTGTGCATTTTCTTATTAATCTTACTTGTATTTTTCATTTCTAAAAGTTTCAACTCCTAAACAAACAGCGAACTGCCCGAAAAACCTGTGAACGCAAGCGACAACAGTGCCACATAAATGAAGATAGCAGGCGTGCCTTGGAAGGCGGGCGGGATGTCCTTGTTGGCGCACAGTTTGCCCATGCCTTTGCCGATTAAAAACACTGCAAGGAAAAAGGCGGCGCCGGCGCCTATCCCTGTGCCAAGGCTTTCGGCAAAGCTGTAGGCCGCCCGATAGTTGATAAAAGGCACCGCGAGAACAAGCGTGTTTAAAGCGGAAATACCCAGTTGGCTGAGGAATTTTGGCTCCGCCCCCAAAACAACCCAAAACAATATGGCGGTAAAAACATAACAGACAATCAAAACCGCAATAAAAACACCCATGTGTGCCGTATCGCTGAGTGCTTTCACAGTGGGAATAAAATCTAAGGCACGGCAAGCGGCGGAGGTGATAACCGCAAAGTAGGTGATGTAGGCAGAAAAAAGCAGCAGTCGGCGTGGTTTGGCCGCCATGCGCACCGCTTCGCTCGAGCCGTAGCCGCCGCTAAGCACCAAGTTTTGAATAAACACGGTAAACAGCGCGACGGAAATCATATTAAAAAACCAACCTGAACCGTTCATTTTGCCGCACCTCTCTGGTTTTTATTATAGGCTCCATTATAAAAAATTATGTTTCGCCGTCAACTAATTCATTGCCCTTTGGGGGTTTATCGCACTCCTCCAAGAAATGAAGCAGTTGATTGAACTTAAAATCTATGCCATCACTGTCGGGGTCATCGCTGACACTTTCGGGTTGATTTTGTACGATGTTTGTGCCACCTGCCTCTTGCGCCAAGGGCTCCGGTTCGGCCACGTCTTCATGGGGTTCTTCATGTGCCACAGGGTTATTACTGTCGACAGCGTTTGGTTCGTCTTCATCTGGCTTGGTTTTTTGTTCTGCTTGAATAGAGGCGTCCGAGTCATGCGGTACCGCGGCGGTCATGTTTGCCGTGGTCATCTCGTCGTCCTCTTTCTCTTCAACCGGTGCTTTCATGGTTACGGGCGTTGGGGTAATGCGAATCATCATCGCTTTCGCATATTGCGGGTGGTAGCGAATAATAAACGCACGCAGTGCAGCGGCCAGGAACCCCAAAACAATGAACCCGCCAAAAGGCATAAGCAGCCCCGGTGTCTTATGTATGAATTGGATAGGCTTATCCCAAATTGTTCCGCTGCCAAGCAACTCGCGCACAAAGCCGACCACGAGAAAAACGGCGGAATAACCGATGCTGGCTGCGAGGGAGTCAAAGAATGTATATTTGACCGTATTTTTTACAGCGATTTTTTCGCATCGCAACACGGCCAAAGAGTTTGCGGCCAACAGCGACAGGTAAATGCCGACGGTTAGTCGAATGCCGGCATCATTTTTTTCCAGGAAATAGCTGAAGGGACTGATGACGACCAAACCGACAAGCAGGTAAATTGCCACCCGAACCCAGCGCACCGTCTTTTTCAAAAACGCGCTTGCGATCACTTCGGTAAGGATTAAAACCAGGGTATAAATACCCGCAAGAAGTGCTGCCGCGCGAAGGGAAACAGCCGCCGCCACTATCGGGCAAATGCCGATGACCTGTACAAGAACGGGGTTGCTCACAACAATGCCTTTGAAAAAAACATCGCGGAGAGGCTCTTTGGTTGATTCCGGGTTATCGAGCATCTGCGACACCTCCCGTTTCCGCTTGGTCCTGTGCAGGCAGGGTTTTGACAGGGGTTTTTATAACGGATTTCCTTAATTTTTCTATACGAATACCGGCAAAAGGCCACACGGCGTTTGTCAGCAGAATTGCAAAACAGGCCACTTGCTCATAGGCACCGAAATGCCGCATCACCATACACAGTAGCCCGGTGAATATGCCGTACACCAGGCGCGGCAGGGATTTTTGCGGGGACTCCGCCGTGTCGGCCGTGACCAGGAACAAAGCCACGAAAACAAGGGAGCCCGAACAAAGCTCCAAAAACAAAGAGGGGAAACCGCCACCGATCACCCTTGGGAAAATCAGTGCCACACCCCCGCAGGCAAACAAAAAGCCGGCTGTGCTGAGCAAAGCCGATGGACGGGTAAATAAAAAGTAAAAAGCCGCCGCGGCTAAAATCAAGATAGCGCCCGTACCCATGGGCCCCGGAATACTGCCGGTGAGAATATCCAGGACATTGATAGGGGAAAGCCTGATAGAATTCCCTGCCCGGAGCATGGCAGCAAGCGACGAACCGGCGGTGTCGGGTGTCGTGGCAAAAGAAAACAGACTAAACTTATCCATAATCTCCGAATAACGAAAAACTTTATCCGGCCAGCATATGCATAAAAAGGCAAAGCCTGCCGCGGCCGGTACAAAGGGTGCGTTGTGCGTTGTACCGAAAGGCATCTTTGCAACGAGAATCGCGAAGGCGCAACCGGAGATAGCCAAGGGAAGCGAAAAATACGCGGGCAACATTAAGGCGATAACGGCACCGGTAAAAAGGGCGCTGAAGTCATGAGGCGGTTTTGCGCGAGGGTGCGAAAACGCGATCCCCACAACGCTAAAAACGGCCGAACTCACCATGCAAACGGCAAGCAACAGCAAAGCTCTTGCGCCGTAGTGGTACCAAGCCATCAAGGCAGGTGCTGCGAGCATAAAGAGCAAGTTTAAATAATATTTCCGAAGTTGTTTTTCGGTGGAAAGCTCCGTGGTTTGAATCGGCACGCGTTCATCTCCATCCTATTGGAATCGGTTAAAAACCGGGGCTTGCGGCCATGGCTAAACTGCGCAGATGTTCAATGGCTACTTTGGCATCCGGGGCACCAAATACCGCACTGCCCGCAACAAAAACATTGGCTCCGGCTTTTGCGGCAAGGGCTATGGTGCCCTGCCCTATGCCGCCGTCCACTTCAATATCCATCGAAAGGCCGCGGCTGTGACATTCCGCACGCAATTTTTCGATTTTATTCAGTGTGTTCTTTATAAATTGTTGCCCGCCGAAACCGGGCTCGACTGTCATAATCAGTACCATATCCACACTGCCCAAAAAAGGAAAAAGTTCCTCCACGGGCGTTGTGGGTTTCACACAAAGCGAAGGGCTGCAACCCGCCGCGCGGATAGCGTCGATTGTCTCGACAATTGGGGAATTCGCCTCAATGTTGAAGGTGATAATGTCGGCACCTGCCCGGGCAAAATCATCCGCAAAATTCAGCGGCTCGCTTATCATCAAATGCACATCGAAAGGGAGCTTGGTATAGGGGCGCAGGCTTTCGATAATCGGTGCGCCGAAAGTGATGTTGGGTACAAAATGACCGTCCATGACATCTAAATGCATCAGGTCTGCGCCGCTTCGGTCCATGTGGACAACTTCTTCCCCAAAACGGGAAAAATCACAGGACAACAGCGATGGGGCAATTTTAATCAAAAGGAACACCTCTAACTTAATAATGAATGCTGAAGAACCCCGAGGGGTCTTATCGGGTTGTGCGAAAAGGTTAAAACCTTCACCGTTTGTTTACAAACAGGTCAATAACGCGTCATGAGTAACGGGTATAATGGAAATAGGCAAAACGGGTAAAAGAGATTTGCCGGATTTGCCCTTGTTTTGACAAACATCTTTTTCATATTTTTCCCTTCCACATGGAGGAGTCGGATGTACCAGCATCCGGCTCCTTCAATTTTTATACGTCGTAACTGTTTAAATATATCGCTTGTTCCGGGCTCAACTCATCTATGGCAAGCCCCCAAAACAGCAGTTTTCTCTTTGCCACTTCAAGGTCAATGGCGGCGGGTACGTCAACTACTTTGCACTTGCTGCCCAGGGGGTCTTTGGTGTTGGCAAGGTAGGCGGCGCTCAAGGCTTGTATGGCAAAGCTCATATCCATTATCTCCGCCGGGTGACCGTCCCCCGCGGCAAGGTTTACCAAGCGGCCCTCGGCTATTACGTTGATGCAGTTGCCGTTGGTCAGGGTGTAACCCATAATATTTTTTCTGCGCTGTTTGATTTCCACCGCGATTTTATCCAGCCCCGCAACGTCGATTTCCACATTAAAATGCCCGGCGTTGCAAAGGATTGCGCCGTCTTTCATGTGCATAAAATGCTCTTGTGTCAATACATTGTTGCAACCCGTAACGGTGATGAAAAAGTCGCCGAGTTTTGCGGCCTCGTTCATGGGCATAACGGCAAAACCGTCCATCTTGGCCTCCAAGGCTTTGATGGGGTCAATTTCGGTAATAACAACACTTGCCCCAAGGCCCAAGGCGCGCATGGCAACGCCCTTGCCGCACCAGCCGTAGCCTGCGACAACAGCGGTTTTGCCCGCAACAATGAGGTTTGTGGTCCTGGTGATGCCGTCCCAAACCGATTGCCCGGTTCCATAGCGGTTGTCAAACAGATATTTACACTTGGCATTATTGACGGCTATCATCGGGAACTTAAGCTCGCCCGCTTTGTCCATGGAAACGAGCCTGCAAATGCCGGTGGTCGTTTCCTCACACCCGCCGATGACATTCGGGAGCAGCTCTTTATATTCATTGTGTATCAGGTTAACCAAATCGCCACCGTCGTCAATGATGATGTTGGGGCCGACTTCAATCACCTTTTTCAAGTGCCCTTTGTATTCCTCCGGGCTTGCGTTGTACCAGGCAAAAACATTGAGCCCCGCTTTTGCAAGCGCTGCCACAACATCATCCTGGGTGGAAAGCGGATTGCTCCCCGTCACATACATCTCGGCCCCGCCGGCCGCCAATACCAAGCACAAGTAGGCGGTTTTGGCTTCCAAGTGGATGGAAAGGGCGACTTTCAACCCTGCAAAGGGTTTGGATGCGCTAAAGTCTTTTTCAAGACTGCGCAACAAGGGCATATTGCTCCTTACCCAGTCAATTTTATCCTGCCCGTCTGCCGCTAAGGCAATATCTTTGATATCATACATGATGTCATCTTTCCTCTCATAACTAATATTGACACAACCCCTTGTGCGATTTTAACAAGGATTCTGTTTGGTACATACTATATTGTACACATGAATATAACATAATGAAGCACAAATTACAAGACGGTAAGAGCAGAACAATACCGAAGGTTGTCGTCTTGTAAAAGGCTTTTCCCCCTGTCGACTGCGGTCGACATCCCTGAGCTTACTCCCCCTGCCGACTGCGGTCGACATCCCCCTCAAGAGGGGGACGAGGATGGGGGCGGTTTTCTTGACTTTTCTTTATTTTGTGTTATAATTTTAATTGAACATAATATAAAA
>CAZMSM010000028.1:5964-14374 GCA_964568955.1 uncultured Eubacteriales bacterium
AATTGAACATAATATAAAAATGAATAACGCAAGCTATCTCCGAATTCGCTCATTTGAAGCGGGGGAACTATGTGTATCGGTGGGGTGAATCCTAATTTTTAGGTAGGGCAAACTTGGTGCCCGAATCCGTCAACTAACCTCGTAGGAGTATCCAAGCGTTGTGTCTTTGTCTTTACAGACTTGACCTGCGCTTTTTTTGTCGTTTATTTTATGATCGTAACCCATCACAAGAACGTTCGATTTAGCCTGAAGTTGAAAGGATGACAATAATGACAATGATGAAGAAGTACCGGCATTTACCCATAGTATTTGTTTTATTATTAATGTTTTGGATTGTAATTTCCGGAGAGGCGGATTTACAACATCTGATTGCCGGGACGCTTATTTCCTTAACTGCTATTTTGTTTTGGCGTGTCCTTATGCCAAGGCTGCCTATTTTTCCAATTGCGGGGGAACTGTTGCGCTTGTCTTACAGTCTTACCTTGTTGGCGGGGTATGTGGTTGGTGCAAACATAGCGGTTGCCAAAACAATGTTGTTTTCCCGCCCTCGTGTAAGCCCGGCTTTTGTGACGATGGAAACGGGGATCAAGAGCAATTGGGGAAAGATATTTTTGTCAATCTGCATCACCATTACACCGGGGACGCTCACGGTGGACCTTGACCCGGACACAGGGATATTTACCGTGCACACTTTAACGGAAGAAAATGCTGTTGACCTACACTATTGGCACATTATTGACACCATTAAAGATTTGGAAACTTGGAGAGGTAGGAAAGTTGAGCATGATTTGGGTATTAGCGGGGATAACGCTATTGATTCTGCCGGCGTTGTTGAGAGCAATTATAGGGCCGACAATTATTGATCGACTGATTTCTATTAATGCTGTCGCAAGCCTTGTGAGTGTTTTTATATTATTGATGGCTTTTTATAAAAAAGATTATGGCTTATTGGATATTGCCTTTGTTTTTATGATATGCGCTTTTGTCGGTGGACTTTGGATACTGAAAGTATTAACGCCCGGTGACTGGAAGTTAAAAATGCCGGTCTTAAAAAACTTTGATTTGGACGAGGAGGAAGAACGCTCGAATGATCAAACTATTGGCTAACATTTGCTTTTTTGCGGCACTTGGCGTTTTCTCCTTGGGCATCTTAGGCCTATTCAAATTTCCGGATCCTTACACCCGTATGCATGCCTTGGGTATGAGTGATTCTTTGGGCGTAGGGCTTATTGGGCTGGGTTTGTTTTTATTAAGCGACCATTGGATTTTAAGAATCAAGTTGATTGTTGTTCTATTATTGTTTTGGGCAATCAATACAACGATGACACATTTAATAGCGAAGGCCGGCTTGATCCACGGAACAAAGCCGGCAAAAAACACGAAATATAAAAAGAGGTAACAAATGGGTCTTGCAGCAAGCGATTATGGGGTAATGATTTTACTCCTTATATTGGTAACCGCATCTTTGGCAATGTATTTTATCAAAGATTTATTGCATGCGGTTATTGTTTTTGGCGCATACAGCATGATTATGGCTCTTGTCTGGTTGCTCATGAGTACCCCTGACCTCGCCATTACCGAGGCTGCCGCGGGTATCTGCATGACGGTCTTGATGATGGGCGTCATTTTAAGAACAAGCCGAAAGGAGGAATAGCCATGAAAACAAGAATCAGAACGCTGGTGACTGTAGTGATTGCTATTCTTTCAATCTACACGGTATTAACGGTTATAACAGAATTGCCGGCTTATGGTACCGCAACAAACCCCATTCACAACCGCGTATACGACCGCTATACAAAAGAATCTTTAGAAGATACCGGTGTTCCAAACATGGTAACGTCCATCGTCTTGGATTACAGGGCCTATGACACCATGTTTGAAACGATTGTCTTGTTTGCCTCAACGACCGCTGTCATTGTGACATTGAAAGCGATGAAAAACGAGAAAAATTAGAAAAAGGAGAATAGCAACCCATGTCAGACTTTATTTTAAAACGAATGGCCTCTGTCATTCTCCCTTTCCTGTCTATATACGGCTTATATGTCATCTTACACGGGCATATTTCCTCGGGCGGTTCCTTTGCAGGTGGGATAATTGTTGGCCTTAGTGTGATGGGGTTTTCCACCGTTTACGGCATAAAAAAAGGGCGCGAAAAAATACCGGAAAAAATGCTGGTCTATACCGAAAGCTACGGTACGCTTTGGTATGGACTGTTGGGCTTGGTCGGTATTTTAAAGGGCGCCCCATTTTTATCCAATAAGCTCGCCGGCATCAGCCTTGGCACCCCGGGAACGCTTTTTTCGGGCGGCTTAATTACTTTAATCGGCTTTGGGGTTGGCTTGAGGGTGGCAAGTACCGTCATAACCTTGTTTTTCAACCTAATGGACGAAAATTTATAAAACTTGTTACAAAACAAATAAAGGAAAACGATGAAAATATTTATGGAAAAATTAATCATGAATTACCCGTATGTGTTTGCAGCGGCTCTGTTTTCTATTGGGCTTCTTACAGTTTTGACGCGTTCGAACCTCTTTAAAAAACTAATCGGCATCAATATTATGGAAAGCTCCGTCTTCCTCTTTTTTATAGCGAGTTCTTATATAAAGGGTGGGCGTGAACCGATGTTTGTGAAAGGCAGTGCGGGTATTATTTATGTAAACCCGCTCCCCTCCGCTTTAATGCTTACGGGCATTGTGGTTAGTGTCAGTGTCTCGGCCTTTGCGCTAGCGCTGATTATCCGTTTGTATAAAAACTACGGCACCACGAATGTGCATAACATGAAAGATGTCCCACCGGCGAATGAAGGAGAAGAGGTAATAGGCGAATGATACAAGCCATCATGACCAATTTACCGATATTTATTGTGCTCCTTCCTTTATTTACGGCCTTCTTCTTACCGACAATTGCCCGTAAAATCCGTTTGGTGGAAGCCCTGGTTTTTTTAGCCGGGCTTTTGCTTGTGGTTGCAACTGTATGCTTATCGTTTATTCTCATCAAACGGGGTGGCGTGCCTATTATCTACGAGCTTGGCGGTTGGTCCGCCCCTTGGGGCATAGAGCTTAAAATAGACAACCTCAGTGTGTTCTTCTTGCTTGTTGTAGCACTTGTGAGCCTGCCGGTGTCCCTGTTTGGGCAGAACAATCTGCACAAGGATTTAGGCGGCACGAAAAATACAGCGCGTTTTTACACACTTTATTTGCTGCTCATCGGCTCACTCGCTGCCATGGCCTTCACAAACGACCTTTTCAATATTTTCGTTTTGGTGGAAGTGTCGACCCTGAGCTGCTGTGCTTTGGTCAGTTCTCGCAACACCCCCAAAGCCGCCAAAGCCGCTTTTTCATACCTGATTTTAGCAAGCGTTGGCTCGGCTCTTATTTTGGGTGGGATCGGCTTTCTTTATATTATTACCGGTCACTTAAATATGGGCTTTGCTTTTATGGAATTGGCCAACGTTTGGCTTGACAGCCCCCATGTGGTTTGGCTGGCATTCGCTTTTTTCTTAGTCGGTTTCAGCCTTAAAATAGCGTTTTTCCCTTTACATCTTTGGTTACCGGATGCTCACTCTGCCGCCCCGACGCCCGCGAGTGCCATCTTATCGGGCCTTGCGATCAAGGGTTATTTTATTTGTTTTATCAAAATCTTATACAATGTTTTTGGCAGCAGTTTAATCAAAGCGCTTTCTATCAACAGGCTACTCCTTTTGTTGGGCATGGTAGCCATTATTGCGGGCTCCCTGCTGGCGATTATACAAGACGAATTAAAACGGCGGTTGGCTTATTCCACCGTTGCCCAAGTGGGTTATTTATTTGTCGGCCTTGGCTTCCTCAACACGCAAGGCTTGACGGGCACCTTGCTTTATTTGGCTGGCCATGCCATATGCAAATCTATTTTGTTTTTAGCGGCAGGGGCCATCATTTCCGCCACCGGTAAGGAGAAAGTCAGCGAGCTCGCCGGCGTCGGGCGAAAAATGCCCCTTACCATGGCAGCCTTTACCTTGGCTTCTTTGGGCCTTATCGGCATCCCTTTGCTGCCCGGTTTTATCGGTAAATGGCATTTAATATCCGGCAGTTTAACTGCGGGCCAATATCTCCCGGTTGTGGTCATCATCATCGGGAGCGTGCTGTGTGCCGTTTACCTTTTACCCCTTGTGCGAACAGCTTATTTTGCACCGGCCGCCAATGCCAATGAGGGTTGGAAAGACCCCCCACGCCCGCAACAGGCAGCCCTCATTTTGCTCATGGCGGTCGCTTTGTTTTTTGGAATGTTCCCTGAGTTCTTTTTACGCTTTGCCGAAAGGGCGGCCGCCCAATTATTGGCACTTATTTAGATGGAAGTAGGAAATGGATGCATGCTTAACCTTGTTTTGGCTTTATCAAGCGGCGCAATCGGTAGCTTGATCCTGGCCTTCTTGCCCCGCTTGAGTGATCGTTTACGAAAATACATTGTCATATTATCCTGCACGAGCGGGATAATTTTTAGCTGGATCGTGGCACAAACCGTGTTTTCGGGCGCGGGTGTGCAGATGACCGGCGGTTTTGGCGGTTTTATTTTTAAGATTGCCCCGGATGAGTTGGGCGTTGTGTTTTCCCTTATCGTCAGCACCCTATGGCTATTCGCCGGCGTATATTCTTTTGGCTATATGGCAGATAAGGGGAACTTGCGGACCTACTACTCGTTTTTCCTTTTAAGCCTCAGCGTGAGCATGGGGGTTGCCTATTCCGGCAATTTGATTGCTTTATACTTGTTTTATGAGCTATTAACCTTTGTGACCTACCCCCTCGTTATTCACGACCGAAGCCCCAAGGCGATGAAGGCGGGCGCCCAATACATCCTTTACAATCTATTGGGGGCGGGCTTTATCCTCATTGCCATCATTGCTACATATGCTCGAGCAGGCACGGGTGATTTTACCGCAACGGCGATATTGACGGGGCAAACCGGGACCGGTTTAAACCTCTTGTTATTCGTGTTTTTAATAGGCTTTGGCGTCAAGGCCGCCTTGTTCCCACTACATAAATGGTTGCCCGAGGCCATGGCCGCGCCAACACCTGTGAGTGCTTTGCTCCACGCTGTTGCCGTGGTGTATGCCGGTGTGTACGGATTACTGCGTGTGACCTATTCCGTCTTTGGATTTGAAACAATTAAAAACTTAAATTTTGCCTATGCCCTTAAATGGATTGCGGCCTTTACCATATTGGCGGGCATTCTTGTGGCCGCTCGCCAAGATGTCTTAAAACGCCGCTTGGCCTACCAGACCATCAGTCATCTGTCTTATATTTTGCTCGGCGCATTCATCTTCCACCCCTGGGGTTTAGCGGGTGCCATACTGCAAATGATTGGGTATTCTGTTTTGAAAATGGTGCTGTTTTTCTGCGCGGGGATTATTGCCGAGCGAACGGGGCAGACCGAAATCAGCAAGTTCGGCGGTATCGGCTATTCCTTGCCGTGGACGATGGTCGCTTTCAGCGTTGCAAGCCTCGGGATGATTGGCATGATGCCGCTGAGCACCTTTTGGAGCAAATACTATCTCATGAAAGGCAGTGTGCAAGTGGGCGTTTGGCCGCTTGCAGCCCTGCTTGTTGTGAGTGGGATTATCAATGCAATCTGCTTTATCCCCATCATCATAAAAGCCTTTCAAGGCGAAAAAAGAGAACTTATGCCCATCCCCCGAAAAAACCATGTCTTGATGCTGGCCCCCGTATTGCTCTTAACGGCGGTAGCACTCGTTATCGGCTTATGGCCGGGCCTTGTTTGGCCGGGTGTTGAACGCGTTGCTCAACTGTTTTTTAAAGAAGGGGGTGTTGCCTTATGCTGCTTGAATCCATTCTTTTAGTAGCCCTTGGCGGGATAATGGCTTTGCTTTTAACGCAGTTGTTTTTTGCGCGCTTTAAAAACTTGCCCGCCATCCTTTCGGCACTTACAAGTGCGGTCGTTTTTGTTTTAGGCAGTGTTTTATTAAAAACGGTTTTAAGCGGACCGCCAATAAGCTATGCGATCCCGCTTTCGGGCCCTTTTCAACCAAGCTTTTATGCGGACCCGCTGAGTGCGACCATGCTCGTATTGGCGGCCCTGCTTTGGTTTGTCGTTTCTATCTATGCACCCAAATACATAAGCCATGAGGCGAAACCCGCGCTTTTTTATTTTAGCACAGCGGCGGTATTTTTCGCGGTATTGGGCGTCTTCCTTGCCGGTGACTTGTTTTCCATGCTCTTGTTTTTTGAACTGATGACGGTCGCGTCCTTCTTTTGGGTTGTTCACAAGTGGAACAAGCAAGCGGTTAAGGCAGGCTACTTCTACCTGTTTTTCAGTATCATAGGCGGTCTTCTTATTGCCCTTGGCATTGTACTCATGGGGAGCGCCGTGGGCACCTTGCCCGCCATCGGTGCGGGTCCCGTTATGCCACTCAACCCTGTACGGTTTAATTGGAGCGTTCTTCTCTTTATCACGGGTTTTGGCATTAAAGCCGGCATGGTGCCCTTGCACCTCTGGCTGCCGCGCGCCCACGCCGTTGCCCCCACGCCCGGCAGCGCTCTCCTATCGGGCTTGTTGATTAAAATCGGCGCTTATGGGCTCATCAGGGTCATGGCTTTTGCAGGTTGGGGGCAAGCGAGCACCGCCACCGTTTGGGTTGGGACTTTGCTTGCCGGCCTGGGCACACTCACCATGCTTGTGGGCGTTATTGCGGCTCTGCTGCAAAGCGACGCAAAGCGGCTCTTGGCCTACCACAGTGTCAGCCAAATGGGTTATATCATCATGGGCTTAGGGCTTGCCTTCTTCCTTGGCCAATCGGGAGCACTTTGCTTTTTAGGATCTGTTTATCACATCATCAACCACGCCTTATTTAAGTCGGCCTTGTTTTTAGGTGTCGGCATTATATACATGAATACGAGGCAAACCAACCTCTATAAAATGGGCGGGCTTTGGCGGCGTTTCCCTGTGGTTGCAGTGCTGATGCTTGTCGCCGTTTTAGGGATTGTCGGCGCACCCGGTTTAAACGGCTACATAAGTAAGACGTTGCTCCACCACGGGGTAGATGTTGCCATTGCAAATGCAGTTCCCTACGCCGGCGTTTTAGGTAACATATTTAATATCGTGGGTGTTGGAACAGCGGCTTCCTTCGCTAAATTCTATTACCTGATGTTTTTAAAAAAGCCGATTGAATCCGAGTCAAAAGATGCCATGCTCAAAACAGAGCATTTAATGGTCCCGTCGTCCACAAAATCGCCGTCAAAAAAGCGATTGAACAAAGGGCTTTTTGCCATGTACACCGCAATCGGCTTGTTGGACCTTATTATGCTTGCTATCGGTCTCATGCCAAATCTTTTCCTAAACAACATCGCCGTGCCGGTAGCAAAAACCCTTGGTATGCTCGACTTTTCCGTCACAAGCTTTCCGGTTTCGTTTTGGACTGTAAAAGATATTTTTGGCATCTTCGTCACCTTGGCAATCGGCATGCTTGTTTGTTGGGGCGGGCTAAAAAGCGGACTTTTCCACTGGAAGGCGCCCGCATGGCTTACCATAGAAGGTTTAGCGACGCTTGCCTACAGAGGCCTCTCTTTCGTCACCCGGAAAGCGATAAAGGGCTACAATGTTTTGCTGACAGGCCTTGCCGGTAGGGGTAGAAAGTTACAAACGCAACTGTCTTCGGCTTTAAACAAGTTTGACAAAAACAGAACCTATACCGTTGAAAAAACAGTTTTCGCCGGCATCAGTGCCGACATCGCAATTGTGGCGTTTGTATTAGCACTCTTGATAGCGGGCTTTACTCTTGTGAAGCTGAAATTTGGGTTTATATTCTAAGGGGTTGTGCACGCCGCTTTGTCGTGGTTCAGGATGGGCGACACCTGCGTTTATTGAGCGTTTACAAGCGGACATCAGTCGGTAAAAGGGATTCAAAACAAAACATCGTCTGTCGGAATCGTAAGATTTGGCAGGCGATGTTTTTTGGGGGGTGTATACGGGTTATAGGTTTTTGCCGCTGTGGGTGGTTTGGGGTTGATGTGGTTTTGCGTGGGGGTGGCGGGTGCGGGGGACGGCGGGCACGGGGAGCGGCGGACGCACACAGTGATGCCCCTACACGGTGCGCGGGATTTTACCGTTGCCGTTGGCGGTTATGGGTTGATATGATTTTGCGTGGGGAACGGCGGGCATGGAGGACGGTGGGCGTGGGGAACGGCGGACGCGCAATGCGCGCCCCTACAACGATGGCGTGGGATTTTTCATCGCCGTTGGCGGGTTCTGGGTTGTATGATTCTGCGTGTGCGTCTCAATCCCGTTCGTCGTCCCAACCAAATGTAGGGGCGCACTGTGTGCGCCCGCATCTCTGCGCCTGCGCCTGCGCCTGTGTCACATGCGTGCGTTTAGGCATCTGCCTTCGTCAATGTAGGGGCGCGCATTGCGCGTCCGCCCC
>CAZMSM010000028.1:14474-25188 GCA_964568955.1 uncultured Eubacteriales bacterium
GCATCTGCCTTCGTCAATGTAGGGGCGCGCATTGCGCGTCCGCCCCGTTATATGCGCCCGCGTACATCTCCGCCCATGTTTGTATCTGCCTTCGTCCATGTACGGACGCGCAATGCGCCCCGCCCAACAAGGCTAAAACGCGCCAACAATAAAAAACCCCTCCCCAAAGCAAACCCCATTCACCCCAAACAAAAGCGCCTGCCGAATCTTACGATCCGGCAGGCGCTTTTTGAGTAATCAGTCGTTCTTTTAGTAAGGATTCACTTGGTTAATGGTAGCCATAAACAGTCCGACTTGTTCGAGTTTTTGTACATCGGCGTTGTCTACCTTGCCGTCGCCGTTGAGGTCGAGGGCGAAGGTGATCAGGTCGCTGAGTTCTGCCATGTACGATACTGCAAGGGCTGCGTAAACGGCGTCGCCTCCGTTGGCGTAACCGTCGCCGTCGGCATCACCGAAGATAACCAGGTAGTAGCTGTCGACCACGTTGCCTTCAAAGAGGATGTCAATTCGAGTACCGGTGCCGTAGCCGAGTGCTGTCGGGGTGTAAGCAAGCGTGCCGTATGGGGTGCTGAAGTATTGGCTGATGCTTGTTGAGCCTTCCGGTACGCCGTAGACGAGTTTCTTTTCCCTGTTGATGGTAACGGGTGAACCGCTTGCCGCGTAGAGTTGTGGGCCGGTGACGGTGACCGTGCAGCTGGCTGTTTTGCCGCTGTCGTCTGTGTAGCAGGTGATGACTGCGGTACCCGGGCGAACCGGCGTGACCGCTCCGTCGGCATTAACGGTTGCTACGTCGGTATTGCTGGAACGCCAGGTCACGGTTTTAATGGTTGCGGTTACAAGCGTTCCGATTGAGGGCTTTAGCAAGGCGGTTAAGGTTTGTGGCGCGCCGCCGTACATAAAGCTCAGCGTCGTTTTATCGAGCGTGACACTTGTGACCGGGTAGTTTGCGAAAGATACTGTCACGCTGTCGGTGAAGACCATACCAAAACTGTCGACTGCCGTGGCGGTGATAATTGCGCAGCCGGCCTTGTTTTCGGAAGTCGTGCATTTGCCGGTTTCGTCAACGAGGATGGAGCCATCACTTGAACTCCAGGTAAGGCTCTGGTATTCCGCATTGACGGGGTTAAAGGTAACGCCAAGCTCGATGCTTTGGTTATCGTAGCGTTGGTGGAGCTCGACTTTTTTGGAGATGAATTCGGGGGCCGGGCTACCCGATGAGGTGATGGTAACCGATAGCAGGCGTTGGCGTGCTGCAAGGCCGTTGTTGGCGGCTGTCAGTGCGTCGGTTGCCTGATCGACGGCCGTTTGGTCGGAGGCGGGGTTGGCGTAAACCGCTCTTGCGCTTGTCAGCGCGGCTTTGAGTGTTGCGTAGCTTGCCGCGGAGAAGTTGAGCGGGTTGTAGTTGGCTTGCATGACGGTATTGATGATATTGGCAAGGGCTGTTTTGTCAATAGCAACATAGATGCTGCATCGAGCACTCAGCTCGCCAATTTCCGTCGAGGCGGTTACATAGGCTAGGCCGCCAATGCCGATGGTGACCAATCCGTTTTGGTCAACCGCGGCCACGGCCGGGTTGCTTGTTGTCCAGACAATGCCCGGGTAATCGGGTGTTTGGCCGTTTTCACCGATGAGGGTGGCGGTTAACTGAACCGTGCCGGAGTTAATGCCGGCGCTGATGATGGAGGGTGAAACGGTAATGGACTCGGCCGCAACTTTGACAAAGGCTACTACGGCTTTGGCCGTGTAGTGGTTGCCGAAGTGGTCTGTTATGTTTGCTGTGAGTGTCGCAAAGCAGGGTTGGTCTACCGTTGATTTAACCACACCGCTTTGTGTGACGGAAATCTTGGGGTCGCTGCTGGACCAGACAATGCTGGCATACATAGCGTTCGATGGGTTCAATACAAGGCCGAGTGTTGTGCTCACGGATGTATACGCGGCGTCTTGTGCAACGTGTACAATCACATAACCGTCTTGATTGACACCGGCAACACCGACGGCGGCAGAATTGATATAAATATAAGGGGCAAGTGCGGCGTAGGCTACCGTTAGGTTTGCGGTGGCTGTATCAACCTCGGCTTGGGTCGCTAAGGCCTTGTTATACACTGTGTTTGATGTGTTGCGCACAGCGAGCATTGCGCTCCAGCTCGTGGGTGTGTATTGGGTTTG
Source organism: uncultured Eubacteriales bacterium (assembly GCA_964568955.1). Classification (GTDB taxonomy): domain Bacteria; phylum Bacillota; class Clostridia; order Oscillospirales; family Acutalibacteraceae; genus UBA1447. Next base: position 16,641 of record CAZMSM010000028.1, read on the forward strand.
TGTGAGCGTGTTAAGTTTGTTTAAGGCCGTGAGCAGTGCCGCTTTGTTGGCACTGACGGTTACGGTGCAGTCCGCTGTAAAGCCGCCGTCGACTGTGGTGGCGGTAATGGTAGCGACACCTGCATTTTTGAAGGTTACAAGGCCACCGGCGGTAACCGTTGCAATGGAAGGTTCGTTGGTGGACCAGGTAACGTCGCTAAAGTTTGCGGCGCCAACCCCCACGGTACCCGCGGGTGTAACGGATGTGGTCAAAGTCGCTGTGCCGCCGTTGATGGCATCGGGGATGGAGCTCGGAGAAACGCTAACCCCGGTAACCGGGTAATTTGCAAAGCAGACATTGATGCTGCCCGTGCGGACATCGCCTCCGTAATCCGTCGCGGTAACGGTAATAACCGCACGGCAGGCGCTGTTAGCTGTAGGCGTGCAAAGACCGTTTTGATCAACGGAAATAGAACCGTTGCTGGAAGACCATGAAATGGTGCCAAGGGTGGTGTCCGCCGGGAACAGGGCGTAGCCAAGCTGAATGTTTTGGTTCTTGTAGGAGCTGCTCAGCGGTACATCCTTTGTGACATAACCGTTGGTAATTTCACCGTTAAAGGTGGGGTAAACCGCTTGTATATTGATGTACATCACAAGACCGTCAAAGGCGCTGAGCAGTGCATTCTTGGCGTTGTCAACGTCTATTTGCCGGGCATAAACCGTATCTCGCACGACGATAGCGCTCTCCAGCGCAGCTGCGAATGTTGCCCAACTCGTCGGTGTGTATAGTTCGGGGTCAAGGACAAAGCCGCTGATGGCGCTAATCGCGTTCACCAAGGCTGTTTTGTTGGCACGAACGGTAACGGTGCAGGTTTGCGTAAAGTTGCCGTCGTAGGACGTTGCGGTAATGACACATTCACCGGCGTCTACAAAAGTAACAACACCTTTTAGCTCACCGTCCGGTGCAACACTTGCAATAGTCGGGTCGCTGGAAGTCCAATAGGCTTTTGTGACCCTTGCGCCCAATGTACCCGTTGGCGTGAAGCTTGCGTTGATGGTGACGGGCGGTGCGTTGTCCATCAAGACAGAGAGTGAGGATTGGTCAATGGTCATCCCGGTTACCGGGTAATTCGAGAAAGCGACGAAAACCGAATCCGTCATCGTGTTGCCAAAGTGGTCCGTACCCGTCAGCGTGATAAGCGCGCCGCCGGCCTTATTTTCCGAAGGACTGCATTTGCCGTTTTGGTCAACGGTAATGGAGGCGTCGTTGGAGGACCAGGTTATGGAGGTGAACATGGCGTTTGCCGGCGCAAAACTATAGCTCAACTGTACACTCTGGTTTTTGTACAGCTGTGACAGTTTTACCTTGACCGGAATATGAGAAGGCGCGGGAGAACCGTCGTGCAGGATGGTGAGGTCCGTCATGTGGGTATAGGGTTCAAGCGCTTCAAAAGTGCTGTAGAGCGAGGCGGCAGCCTCGTCAATGCCCTGTTGTGTGTAGGTAACGCCGTTGTAGACCTCAACAGCGTGGTTGTAAGCGTTTGTAAAGGCTGTGCTGGTGGTGTACTCATAATCTTGCGGGTTCACATTTTGTGCGTCAATAAAGGCGATAGCTTGGGCAAGTGCTGTTTTATCGCCGCTTACAATCACGGTGCACACGCCGTACACGCCGCCGTCAACACTGGTTGCGCGGATGTTGGCCGAGCCGGCGTTGAGGAAGGAGACCGTGCCGTTTGGGGAAACGGGAACCGCATCGGGGTTGTCGCTTGACCAGATGACCTGTTGTAAATCCGCATCCGGTGTGGTTACAGCCCCCTGTGATTTGACAACATAGGTAATTTGCTGGGCAGCGTTACCGATGCTCGCGTTAATGCTCGCCGGGGTCATATCTACGCGCGTCGCATTGTCTTTTGCAAAGGCAACATAGACGCTGTCTGTAAGGGTTCTGCCGTAATAAGTGGTTGCGGTAACGGTTATAATGGCGTAACAAGCTTTGTTTGCTGTGGGCTTGCACACGCCGTTTTGGTCAACGCTTATTGTAGCGCTGCTTGAGCGCCAAACGATGCTTTCGTAATAGGAGTCAAGAGGGCTTAGCCTTGCGCTGAGTTCAACGGTTTGATTGGTATAAATCTGTACCAAGGTGACATCTTTGCTTATAAAGTCGCCTGCGGCGCTGCCGTTGTACCAGATGGCGACGCTGTTGGCATAGATGTAAAGCACAAGACCGGTATAGGCGACGTTGAGCCCGTTGGTGGCGGAGTCGATTTCCGTCTGCACGGCGTCGGGGTTGTCAAAGACTGTCTGCGCTGTTTCAAGCGCGACTAACAGGTTGTTCCAACTCGTCGGCGTGTATCTTAAATAATCAAGGTTTGCGTTGTTGACGGTGTTGAGCGCGGTTTCAAGCAGTTGCTTGTTGATATAAACCGTTATGCTGCAAGTGGCTGTAAAGCCGCCGTCCCTTGTGTGTGCGGTAATAATCGCAGAGCCCGGGCCGACACAGGTAACAAGGCCGGAGCCGTTGACCGTGGCGGCATCGGGGTTGTTGGATACCCATTGGACGCTGTCGATATCCGTACCAATCAGCGGTGTACCGGTCGGTGTGACGGTGGCAGTCAGCTGATACGTGTTATGGACAAGCGCACTGCCAATGGCCGTGGTATCAAGACTAATGCCGGTTGCCGGCACTTTGGAAAAGGCCACAGTGACACTGTCGGTGTGTATATTGCCCAAATAATCCTCCGCGCGCACGGTAATAATCGACCAAGCGGCTTTGTTGGCGGAGGGGTTGCATTTACCGTTTTGGTCAACCTCTATACCCGATTTGCTGGATGACCAGGTAATGGACTTGTAGTCTGCGTCCGCCGGTGTAAGGGCATATGAAAACGCAAGGGATTGGTTTGAATAAATTTGTGCGATGCCAACATTGTATGTTTTATAGTCCGGTGCGGGGGAGCCGTCAAACGTGAGGGTTATGCCCTGCACGGGATTGTATTGGTTCAAGGCGTTAAAATGAATAGCCAAGTATTGCGTCGCATCATCACACTGTACTTGTGTGGCAAGCGTTGTGGATTGTACCGTGAGCGCATCTTCGAGTGTCTGCGTAAAGGCATCAAAATCCTCGGGCGGGTAGTCCTCAGCGTTGAGATTTGCTGCAATGACCAGGTCAATCATTTCGTTGAGGGCTGTTTTGTTGGCTCGCACGGCTACCGTGCAAGTGGCGGTTTTAAAACCATCCACTGTGGTTGCGGTAATGACCGTGTCGCCCGGTGTAAGTGCGGTAACGGTGCCGCCGCTGACCGTCGCAACACTGTTGTCGGATGATGACCAGAAAACATCTTTGATGCTCGCGCTACCCATGCTTAAAAATCCTTTTGGGGCAACGGATTCGGTAAGTTTTATGGTTTGCTCCTCGTGCAAGCTCACACTCGTGTTATCGAGTGTGACTTCGGTGACGAGGTAATTGGCAAAGGAAACTACGCACGTGTCCTTAAACCCACCGTCTTGGGATTTAGCGGTGATGACCGCATACGCAGCTGAGTTTTTAGCCGGGCTGCAGACACCGTTGCTGTCCACGGTTATGTCGCCGCTGCTTGAGGACCAGATAACGTTTTTGTTGGTCGCATCTGCGGGCGAAAAAACAGGGGTTAGCTGTACGGTGGAATTTTTATAGTTTTGTGATAAGGGTACTTCGACAGCAACGTTTGGTGCTTGCTGTATGGCAAGGCCTGTGACAAGCGTGCCGACAAAAATTTTGTAGTATGTTTTAACGGATTCACTCGTTTTGGCCACAATGGTCACAGAGCCGCCTTCAAGGGGGGTGAGGATGCCGTTTTTGTTGATTCGTGCCAAAGAATTTTCCGCTGAAGCAGATGCTGTGGCAAAAACTTCCGTTGTTCCATCATCCGCGACAAGCCCCCAAGTGATAACGGGGATGAGCCTTGCGGGGTAGGCTTTAAAGGTCATTTGAGTCATGACCCCGATAAGGGCTACGGATGGGCCTGTAATGACAATCTCCGTAACAGTGCTTGAATTTTTACCCGTGACTGTAACACCTTTAGCGGCGGAAACGCCGTCGAGCACTGCGGTAACGGTTGTTGCTCTTGTGCCACCGGAAGAACCCGCGTCACGCCCGATTAACAAGCCGTTGCTTTTGCCGATACCGGCGTAGTCCGTATTGGCCACTGTCCATTCAATACCTTGGTCGGTTGCACCTTTGGGCACAAGATTGGTGACAGCCAGCTGTTGTGTGCTACCTTCTTGTACGGTGGTGTTCCCGGCTATTGTAAAGCTTGTAACCGGTAGATTTTGAACGATTTTAACCGTGACGGTGTCGTTGGTACCCAGTTGCAACAGGTAGTTTGCAACCGTGGATATTGCACCCGAGGACCACTGAACAACGTTGTCTGTGCCAACGAGTACTAACAGACCCCAAAGAGCGTATTTCATAACAGTGGTGGAAATCGGTATACCAAGCTTGCCTAAAAGATTGGCGACGGTGCCGGCAATCGTTTCCGGGTCATCACCGACAAGGTCGGCATATTTGAGTACATTGTCCATAAACCCTTGCACATCGGGGGAAGCCATCAAGGTGACTTCGCCGGGTGCCGTAAAGGTTGCAAGCCCCGTGTCGGAAAGCGTGGCGAATTCTTTACCCTTTTTGATGGTCCAATTAACACCCATATGAAGACGCATGGGTGTTGTTACGCCTTGCAAGGGGAACGTATAACCCACTTCAACCGTTGAGGGAACTTGTGATTTGTTGGTAATCGTGGTGCCGTTTGGAAAAAAGTCGGCCGTAATGGCGGTGGATTTTGTGACGAGTACGCGGACTTCGTCCGTGGCGCGCACATTGCCGTCGGCATCAAAAACAGTGACGCGAATGCCGGTATCCAATGAGTTGAGCCTATCGCGCAGTTTATCAATGAGCCCATCCACCAGGTCTCCCGGCAAAATGCTCGCACCGCTTTGAACGATGTTGAGGATACCCTCGCCGTCCATGGCGTCCACATCCAGGCCATCGAAGAGCTTTTCAATAGCTGTTGCCAAGCCGTCGCCGACAACCGGAATCGTACGGATGTCATTGTCAATCCAAAGCCGAAGCACGGCGCCTTTTGAGCTGTCGTGGGCTCTTAAAAGCCCTTCTTGGTCAACGGAGGCCAGTATAGGCGTCTCGCTTTCCCAATAAAAGTAACCGCCCGAGGGCATACTGCAGTCAATCAGGGTTGGGGTAAGCTGCAGCGTGTCGCCTTCCATGAGTGTGATTCGCTCGGTGACAGGTGCGCCGTTTGCGTAAATGTCAACCACGTGGGTAATGATGTCTGCCGCGGAGAAGGCAGGGGACATAGCACCCATTAGAAGAGTGACTGCCAGTAGAACGCTTAACAGCCTTTTTGATTGCTTTTTCATAAAAAATACCTCACTTTTTATTACTCAAATTCGGATATTCTCGTCACATAAGTCGAATATTTTCGTTACATAGAATAGTATAGCATATGTTGATATAAAAACAAGTACTTTTCACAAAAAACGGTATAATCTGCAAAAATTTTATATATAGCGGGGAAAAAGAGGAAAAAGAGGAAAAAGAGGAAAAAGGCAATCAGCACTTTTACGCAAGGGTTCAAACGAGTGGCCAAACGAGTGCGGGGATTATAATTCTTGATGTAAAGGTTTTTTTCTGTTATAATTCGAATCGAGGGAAAGGATGTGGGCGCTTGCCTGTGAACAGTGATTTTAATGAATTGAGACGGCGGTACCCGGTCTTTTCTTACGACGGGTTTGCTGCTCGTTTAGTCGACGGGTGTATTCGTATCCGCTTTGATTTTTCCATCCCCGGTTTGTGCGAGTTCCACCCGGAAACGACCATTCACACGGATAACCTCACCATAATCAACCGATTTGACAGCACGGATGCCCAAAAAATTCTGTTTGCGCTGGGTCTGGTGGAGGCAGTGAGTTATTGGAAATGTGTTTGTTCACCGCAATTTGTTGTCAGGTGCGGTGCGCTCGACGATACCGATAAACTGTGGTGGAAAAAGCTTTGCTACCATGGGCTGGGTGAATTTTTTTATCAAAACAAGATCGAAACAAGTTTTGAACGTTTTGTACATATTGAGAATGATTTTGATTCTCGCGAAGAGGAGAATCAGGCAAAAGACGATTATCGGGCGAGCGGGCTGAATATAATTCCCGTCGGGGGTGGCAAGGATTCCTGCGTAACGCTTGAACTTTTGAAAGAATTACAAGACCGCACCCTTTGCTTTACAGTCAACGACCAAGCGGCGCGCACACAAACGGCCGCCGCCGCAGGTTACCCACGGGATAAAATGATCAGAACCTATCGTCAAATTGACAAAGAACTGCTACAGCGAAATAAAGAAGGCTTTTTGAACGGACACACACCGTTTTCCGCAGTTGTGGCTTTTTTAAGTTTGTATTGTGCCCACCTGACGGGGGCCGATAACATCATTCTTTCCAATGAATCCAGCGCGAATGAGTCGACTGTTGTCGGGACGCTGGTCAATCATCAATACTCAAAAAGCTACGCGTTTGAGCAGGATTTAAATAGCTATGCAGCAAAAAACTTCGGCGGCAGAACCAATTATTTCAGTTTGTTGCGGCCTTTTAACGAGCTTCAAATCGCGCGGCGTTTTGCAAGTCTTAAGCAATTTCACTCGGTTTTCAGAAGTTGCAACGTTGGCAGTAAGAAAAACATCTGGTGTTGTAACTGCGCCAAGTGCTTGTTTGTTTTTACCATTCTTTCCCCCTTTATGGAAAAGCAGGAATTGTTGGATGTTTTCGGCTGCGATATGCTCGATAAACAAGAGATGCTCCCTGATTTTGAAGCGCTTGTGGGTTTTGCCCGGGTAAAACCTTTTGAGTGCGTGGGAACGGTTGAAGAGGTCAGGTGCGCGTTGGAGATGACAGCGCAAAAATATGAAGCGGCAGGAATACCCTTGCCCTTGTTGTTAAAAAAATATATGGAAAACCCAAAATCCGGTTGTGAGAAAACGCCTGCCCAGCTGCTGAGCGAATGGAATACCGAGCATAGCGTACCGAAAAAATTTGAAAAATATACGGCGGAGATGTTTGAATATGTTTCAAAAATTAATTGAGTATTTTGGCGAGCGCAGCGTTCTCTTGTTGGGGTTTGGGCGCGAGGGCCGTTCCACTTATGAATTTATCAGAAAACACTACCCCGAAAAACCCCTTGGCATTGCCGACAAAAACGCCTTAACTATTGAGGATGAGCATGTTCGGCTGTTTATCGGGGACGGCTATTTGGACGCTATCGAACAATATGATTTGGTCATGCAAAGTCCCGGCGTTTCCCTGCGTGATGTGAGTATACCGGAGGGTGTAGAAATCAGTGGGCAAATCGACTTATTTTTGCGCTTTGTGGGGTGTGAAACGATAGGAATTACAGGTACAAAGGGCAAATCAACCACGTCAACGCTTATCTATGAAATTTTATGCGCAGCGGGAAAACCGACGTGCTTGATCGGGAATATCGGCACCCCGGTTTTTGAGAGTCTGACGGATATTGAGGGCAAGACAGCGGTTATCGAAATGTCGTCCCATCAGCTGGAATTTGTAAAGGCATCGCCTCATATCGCAGTGCTGACAAATATATATGAAGAACATCTGGACCATTACAATGGCTTAAAGGGTTATGTGAACGCAAAATTAAACATTTATCGCTGTCAAGATGAAAATGATTTTTTTGTATATAACCCGGATCAGGACTTGAGTGAGTTTTTAGATTTGAATGATGTAAAGGCGAAAAAAATACCGGTAAGCGCAAAGGACGGGGATAATTCCGAGTTTCTCGCTATGCTTGGCTCATTGAATGAAAGATTGAAGGGGAAACATAACCAACAGGATATATTTTTTGCCGCTGCGGTTGCAAAATGCCTCGGAATAGAAGATGAAGCAATAGGAAAGGGGATAGAAAACTTCGAAGGAATTCCACACAGAATGGAGCCGGTTGGCGTTTTTAAAGGTATTGTGTTCTATAACGACAGTATTGCTACAATTCCTGCATCGGTGATACTAAATGTTCAAGCACTTGAGAATGTGGACAGCCTTATCATTGGCGGAATGGACAGAGGCATCGATTATTCGAATTTCTTAGATGAGCTTGAGACAAGCGGAATTAGGAATTTGATTTGCATGCCGGATACCGGACAATCCATAGGCCAAGAGCTTATCAAGAAAGGCTCGCGAATGAAGGTTGTTTTTGCGGATAACATGGAGCAAGCAGTTGCATTTGCCTTTGAGCTGACGGAAAAAGGTAAAATCTGCCTGCTTTCACCGGCAGCATCAAGCTACAACCGTTACAAAAGTTTTGAAGAAAAAGGCCAACAATTTAAGAGGCTCGTCTCGGAGTGGGCAGAGTGATGGACACGATGCCCGATATTTTACAAAACGAGCAAAAACTTGCCGCAGCTATTGATGCACTGACAAATGAGAGCCCCAAAGAGGCGGAATGCTTTTGCACCCGGCTTTTACAAGAAAACGACGAAAAATTGAATCTCAATAAAGCCGTTTCCGCCGCTTATGCCCGATG
>CAZMSM010000029.1:0-25083 GCA_964568955.1 uncultured Eubacteriales bacterium
TACTCTATCCAGCTGAGCTACAAGCGCATGTTCTGTCGCCAAAGTATATTATCACAACGAGTTGAAAAAATCAACCCGTTCGATTGAAAAGTTTATTGCTTCAGACCCGACGGCAGGCATCACAGCAATAAATCGACCGCACCTTCCATTTCTTTGTTCGAAACGCCAAAAAACCGCAGGTAATCCGCCACGCCGCCATACTTTTCCTCAAGGAAGGCGTGGAGGTTTTCGATGTTTTGCGGGTAGGATTGTAGGTGGTCGTCGTTGTTTTCCCAAATCAGTCCGGTATCTTCCTCAATTTCTTTTTTATAAAAGGGATTTAGATACGTGCCGGACACCTGATAGTCCGCTATTACGTCCTCCTTGCAAACGCCCGCGAGTGTAAGGAGCATGGAGGCCAAAATACCGGTTCTGTCCTTGCCTAAAAAGCAGTGGAAAACGGCAGGCGCTTCAATCTCCGCAAGAGTCTTGAAAACCTTTGCGTAGTTTTCACCGTATGTTTCAACGCTGTTTGTGTATATGTCACGCAAGGAGACATCCGGGCGGGTGATGGCCGGGTTGACCTCCAACAGGGATATTTGAACATAGTGAATGTCATCGCCGTTACCGGAAAAGATTGACGGTCTTTCGATCGCTTCTTGGTCACCGCGCAGGTCAATGACGGTTTTAATGCCGAGGACTTTTATTTTTTCCATATCTTTGGGGCTGGGGTCGCGCGGAATGCCACAGCGCAACAGTTTGCCGAATTGCGTCACGCCACCGCCTGCGCAAGGGTAGCCACCCAAATCCCTGCAGTTTATGATGTTTTCAAACGGAATACGACGCCGAACAGACATATTGCTATCTCCTTATTAAAAATCAGGGACGGTTCTCAAAAAAAACCGTCCCTTGTTTATGATCTGGAGCGGATGACGAGGCTCGAACTCGCTACCTCCACCTTGGCAAGGTGGCGCTCTACCAGATGAGCTACATCCGCATTTGGTTGGCAAATTATATCAATTTATTCCTGTTTTGTCAAGCACCGCTGAAGAGTTTTTTATGCTTTATCGGTAAAACGCTTTGTCTTCACTTCAGCAGGCGCCCGACCGATCATCGGTTTTCAATCTCACCAAACAGCCTTGCCAGCTCTTCCATACTCAGGCTTTCGGCACGCACACTCGGGCCAAAACCCGCTCGTTCTATGGCGGCGGCAATCTGTGTTTTTTCGATGTTCATACCCGCACTGATGGCGTTGGCGGCTGTCTTTCGCCGTTGACCAAAGGCAGCTTTCACCATGCGGAAAAAGCCCGCTTCGTTTTGCACCGCAATCGGTGGCTCCTGTCGGACATCCAGCTGTATCACAAAACTGTCTACCTTGGGTGCCGGTATAAAGCAGGTGCGGCTGACTTCAAAAAGCACCTGTGCGTTGGCAAAATAATCCACCGCAACCGTCACCGCGCCGGCTTTCCTGTCCCCCACACGGGCACATAAACGCTCGCCTGCCTCTTTTTGCACCATGACGGTTATCATTTCAATCGGCAAACGGCTTTCAAGTAAAAGCATAATCACGGGTGACGTAATATAATAGGGCAAGTTGGCGCAGACAACCACACGCAGTCCGGCAAATTTTTCTTCCAGGAGTTTGGGCAAGTTAATCTTCAAGATATCGGCATGCACAACATCCACATTGTCAAAATCGGCCAAGGTCTCGTCGAGAATCGGCAGCAATCTTTCGTCGAGCTCCACGCTAACCACCTTGTCGGCAAGCTTTGCGAGTTCGACCGTTAAGACGCCGATGCCGGGCCCTATTTCCAAAACACCGACGCCTTTTTGCGCTTGACTCTCCTTCGCCATCGCAGGGCAAACATCCGGGTCAATCAGAAAGTTTTGACCCAAGGACTTGGTCAGCGAAAACCCATGGCGGTATAAAATCTCTTTTATTACGCCGATATCCGATAAATCCCTCATAGCAACCTCGTCTCGTTTATAATCAGTTCAAAGTCGTATTCCAAGTAATTTGCGGCCTTTTTGCACAAGACCATGCGCTCCAGGAAGATGCCGAAATATTCCATCACCGGGCAGAGGTCCGTATCAATGACCAACTCCAGTATAATGTGCTTTTCTTCCGCCTCAATCTTGAGGTCGGACTTTCGCACCGCGAAGTTGACCCGGTCATGAATATCCGTCAACACCGTGCCCTTTTTCCTGACCCTGGTGCGGCGTACATCACTTTTATCCGCCAAAATCAAGGCAGCGGCAATGGGACTGACCGCCGCCGCGGTTTTTTCGTCATGATGCCCGATGGCGGATGTCACCTTCGCAATTTCATCTATGGCAAAACCCATTCTCTGCATAATGCTAAAAGTCAATAGGGCGCTACTTTGGGCATGGTCCACTCTGTTTACCATGTTGCCGATATCGTGCATATAACCGGCAATCTTTGCCAGTTCGCAGGTGCGTTCGTCATAGCCTACCTTGCGTAAAATACGCCCGGAAATATCTGCCGTACGCTTGCAGTGCGCAAAGCCATGCTCCGTGTACCCTATAGCACCCAAAACATCGTTGCTTTGTTCTATGTATAAGTTAACCTCTTCATCGTTGTGTATCTCTTCAAACCCAATCACTTCAAATCCCCTCTCGATATGTATTATTTGCTGTTGATTTTTACTGCAATTGCTCTATAATAGACAGTGGTACGTTTCATCATTTTCTTTAGCAAAAACCCTTGCTATAATCCATCCGTTTTTGCGCGCAAAACGGGATGACAAAAATACAGCGTGCGGGATAGGCGATAACGATGACAATACTCGTAACAGGCGGTGCCGGGTATATCGGCTCACACACTTGTGTGGAACTTTTAAAAACCACGCACGATATTATTATACTTGATAATCTTTCCAACAGCAAGAGAGAAAGTGTGGAAAGAATAAAAGAGCTGGGCGGGCGGGACTTTGCGTTTTACGAAGGCGACATCCTTGACCGCACGACTCTTGAGCGCATTTTTAACGAGAACAAGATAGACGCCGTTATTCACTTTGCGGCACTCAAGGCGGTTGGCGAAAGCACTCTTATCCCACTGACTTATTACGAAAATAATGTATCGGGCACCATAAACCTTTGCAAAGCCATGGAAGCGGCAGGGTGCAAAAAAATCGTATTCAGTTCCTCCGCAACCGTTTACGGCGGCGAAAATATTTCCCCGCTGCGGGAGGATATGCCCCTTGGCAAAACGACCAACCCCTATGGTACGACAAAAGCCTTCATTGAGCAGATATTGCAAGATATTTACACCGCCGACAACACCTGGAGCGTATCCTTGCTACGTTATTTCAACCCCATCGGGGCACATAAAAGCGGACGAATTGGGGAAAACCCAAACGGCGAGCCGAATAACCTGATGCCTTATGTCTCACAGGTGGCTGTGGGCAAACTACCCTTCCTAACGGTGTACGGCAACAATTACGAGACGCATGACGGCACGGGTGTGCGGGACTATATCCATGTGGTCGATTTGGCCGTGGGGCATATTTCCGCATTGGATAAAGTACTTCAAGGCCCGGGGCTTGATATATACAACCTGGGCACCGGCAACGGATACAGCGTTTTGGACCTTGTTGCGGCTTTTGAAAAAGCATCCGGAGTAAAAATCAACTATAAAATTGCCCAGCGCAGACCCGGAGATATTGCCGTGTGCTATGCAGACCCCACCAAGGCTTTCGAGCAACTCGGGTGGAAAGCGGCAAGGGGGCTCGACGAAATGTGCGAGGACTCCTGGCGGTGGCAATCCCAAAACCCCGAAGGCTATTGACCAATTGACCACGGTATTTATCGAAAGGGAACCGAATGACATTTTTTGAAAATCTACAAGCGCCCGAAAGGGCTTTACTCGCCGGTATTGATACGGGCGAGTATGATGCAGAGGCTTCGCTCGATGAGCTGGAGGAACTCGCACATACAGCCGGGGCGGAAGTCTTGGCGAGAATCCTCCAAAATCGGGACAGGCCGGACACCGCAACCTTTGTAGGCAAAGGCAAGCTGGAAGAAATAAAAGAGTTTTGCGAAAGCAACGAAGTCGATTTAGTCATTTTTGACAGCGAGCTAACGCCCTCCCAGCTGCAGAACATTGAAAACGAGACCGACGTGCGCGTTATTGACCGCACAACCCTCATTTTAGATATATTTGCCGCCCGCGCCCACAGCGGGGAAGGCAAGCTTCAAGTGGAACTCGCACAGCTTCGCTATGCCCTGCCCCGGTTGACGGGCAAAGGGGTCGAGCTTTCACGCCTAGGGGCGGGCATCGGCACAAGAGGCCCCGGCGAAGCCAAGCTTGAAACCGACCGCAGGCACATCCGTAGGAAAATTAAAAACCTTGAAAACGAGCTGGAATCCCTGCAAAAAAGGCGTGACATGGCCAGAGCAAGACGGGCCAAGGACAATGTGGAAAGCGTCGTGATTGTCGGCTATACCAACTCCGGCAAATCCACCTTGATGAACGCGCTCACACAAGCCGGTGTGCTCGTTGAGGATAAACTCTTTGCAACCCTCGACCCCACCTCCCGCGCGCTGACTTTGCCGGACGGGCGGCGTGTGATGCTTATTGATACCGTCGGCCTTATCCGCCGTCTGCCACACCATCTGGTGGAGGCGTTTAAATCAACGCTTGAGGAAGCGGCCTCGGCATCGGTCATTTTAAATGTTTGCGATGCTTCCGATAGCGAATGCACGGAGCATTTAAAGGTCACCGCCGACCTGCTTGATGAGCTAAACTGCGGGGATACACCCGTGATAACCGTCATGAACAAATGCGACCAAACCCCCGGTATTTTCGATATGCCCGTTATTGGCAAAGGGGTCATGATTTCCGCCTTGCAAGGGCAAGGACTGGATCGCCTTTTACATGAAATTGCAAATGCACTCCCCCCTACCCGCAAACAAGCAGAACTGCTCTTCCCCTATTCCGCAGGCGGCGACGCGGCGGAGCTTCGGCGTGACGGCCTTATCCTTGAAGAGGAATTCCGAGGGGATGGTTTATATATGAAAGCCATTGCCGACATTCATCTTTTGGACAGATTTAAAGCCTACCTGCTACCGCAATCCGAGTAAAACATTAAAAGTATTAAAAATATAATCACAGGGGATCGCTAACGAATGGTTTTTTCCAACTTGATTTTTTTATATGTCTTTTTGCCGCTTAATCTGCTCTGCTACGCCTTTGCGAAGAACATCCGCACAAAGAACGCTGTGATGCTGATGTTCTCGCTGTTTTTTTATGCTTGGGGCGAGCCAAAGTATGTGTTGCTGCTTATCGGCATGGCCTTGGCGGACTGGATGTTCGCCTTGCTCATCGAGCGTTCCCGCGGTACAAATGCCGCAAAACTATGGCTTGTACTGGCGTGCGTGGTCAGCCTCGGGCTCTTGGGTGTTTTCAAATACGGTAGCTTTGCCGCGACGAATTTGCAGAGCCTCACGGGTTTCCCGGCGGTAATCCCGACTATCGCCCTGCCCATCGGTATTTCATTTTACACCTTTCAGATTCTTTCCTACGTGGTTGATGTTTACCGCGGCGAAGTGCCGGCGCAGCAAAACTTTTCACGACTGCTGATGTATGTGAGCCTCTTTCACCAATGTATCGCAGGCCCCATTGTGCGTTACAAAGACATATCGGACGAAATCCTTTTGCGCACTTCCTCCCCCACCGAATTCGGCGCGGGCATTAATCGCTTTGCGGTGGGGCTTGCAAAAAAAGCCTTGCTTGCCAACACCTGTGGTTCCATAGCGGACACCGTTTTGTTGGCTGATAAAATCGCCTCCGACGCGCAACTGCTCGCCTCAAACATGTCGCTGCTGTCCGCCAAACCGGCACTTTTACTATGGCTTGGCGTGCTCGCCTTCATGTTGCAGATATACCTCGATTTTTCCGCCTATTCGGATATGGCTATCGGCATGGGGCTGATGATAGGCTTTCACTACAAAGAGAACTTTAAATACCCCTACACCGCCACCTCCGTTTCCCAGTTTTGGCGCTTATGGCATATTTCACTCGGAAGCTTTTTCCGAGATTATGTTTATTTCCCCTTGGGTGGTAGCCGCAAAGGGTCTGCGCGCACCATTGCCAATCTTTTTGTGGTCTGGCTCTTAACCGGTCTGTGGCATGGGGCAAGTTGGAACTTCGTCCTGTGGGGCCTGTATTTCTTTGTCTTTATCGCCTTGGAAAAACTGTTTTTCGACAAACTGCTTGAAAAAATACCCAAACTATTCCGCCACATCTACCTTCTCGTCGTGGTTTACTTGGGTTGGATTTTGTTCCGCTTCCGCCGTTTGCCCTTGGTATGGGTTGTTATGAAGGGCTTGTTTTGCGGCAACGGCAACACCTTTACAAGTTTTGAGGCAAAAACCTTGTGGCAAAACTACATCTTTTTCCTCATCGTCGCCATCATAGCGGTCACACCCTTGCTTAAAAAAATCGACCGCATTGCAACCGCTAAAAGATTCCGTACAACATCTTTGGCAGTGGTTTATCCATACTTACAGGTCTTCGCTGTTGCGGTAATCATCATCCTGTCCACCTTCGCATTGGTGGGCAACAGTTACAACCCATTTTTGTACTTTCAATTTTAAGGCGAGGTTTTGAATGAATAACCAAAAGAATAAATTGAATTTTAAAAAAGAACGTGACAATGCGTCGCCCGTCAACCTGAAGATTGTAGTTTTCTTTTTGATATTGGCGATTGGTTTTGTTGTATCCTTTTTAATACCCCTTCGCCCGTCAGTTTCCGCAAGTGAAAAACGCGTACTTTCCCCTTTCCCCTCCTTCAGTGCCGAGTCACTTTTTGAAGGCCGGTATTTTAAGGATATCGACCTCTGGTTTTCGGACACCTTTCCCTTCCGCGAAAAAATCATCCTCGTCAATGGCGCCTTGCACAGGCTCTACGGCGTCAATGCCGTGCAAATCAAAGGCGACGTGGAACAAGGCGACGACATCCCCGATGCCCCCCTTAAGCCTTCCCAAACATCCCCCGCACCCGCAACATCGGCACCTGCAACACAAGTGGCCACCACGACACCGGCCACCACACAAGCCGTGGACCTTGGCGCCACGCAAACTTTTGGTGCGGTTTTGCTTTACGGCAACCAAGCCTTTGAGTATTATAACTTTCGCACGGACATGGCGACACGTTACACGGCTTTAATAAACAAAACAGCGGCAAAAATGAGCGGCGTTAATTTTTATGAAATGATTGTGCCCAACAGCACCGCCATCACCCTCCCCGAAAATATGAAAAACAGCATCAATAGCTCCGACCAGCAAAAAGCCATCAATTATATGTATAAACTGATGGAACCCACCGTCAAGACCGTAAGCGTTTATGACACGCTTATCGCCCATAATACAGAATACGTGTACTTCCGTACCGACCACCACTGGACAGCGCTGGGCGCATATTACGGCTATGAACAATGGGCAAAGGCGAAAGGCGTCGAGGCCATTCCTCTGGCCAAATATGAAAAAGTGACCTACGACGGCTTTTTGGGCTCCTTCTATGCGTCCACCAATAAAAGTGCAACGCTGAGTAAAACGCCGGACAGCATTGATGTTTTCAAACCCTTCAACAGCACACAGATGACCATTACCGACAAAAAAGGCAAAGCCTTCAAATGGAGCGTGGTAACGGATGTCAGCACCTGGGGGGCGGAAAACAAGTACAGCACCTTTATCGGCGGGGACAACCCCTATACCTTGATTGAAAACAAAGATTTAACCGACGGTTCTTCCTGCTTCGTCTTCAAAGAATCCTATGCCAATGCGTTCATTCCGTTTTTGGTGCCGCATTATCAAAAGATACACATTGTCGATTACCGCTATTGGAACGGCAACGTGGCAAATTTCGTGTCGCAAAACGGGGTCAAAGACGTGTTCTTCATCAACAACATCTCCGCAACCCGCAGTAAAGCACTCATTGAACGGATGGAAAAACTAACCGGTTAGCCTACCAACCAAAAAAATAACCGTCCCGCGCTTTTTAAGCCGGGACGGTCGATTTTTTTGTGTTATTTTCTCGCGCTGCCGTAATGTTCACCATTCACAAGTTTAACTCCCCTTGCGGCAAAAAGCTCGTTCACCGTGACAAGCTTGTAGCCCCTCGCGGTAAGCTCAGGTACAAGGGCTTCACAAACCTCTACGCTAAACAGGTGAATGTCGTGCATCAAAACGATATCGCCGTCCTTCACATCATCCAGAATGTGCTTTATCATTTTTTGTTTGTGGGTGTTTCGCTCCTGCGGGGTTCTGTTCTTCTTTTTCGTATCGCTGTACATCCAGTCTGTCGTATCAAAGCTCCAACCAATAACAGGCCTGCCCGCCAATCTGTCGGCATTCACGTTGTTAAAACCATACGGGATGCGGAAAAACGACGGTTCAGCCCCGGTGACGCTTTTTATCTTTTTGTCGCACTCGGTTAATTGAAAAAGAATGTCCGCCTCGCTCATCGTCGGAACCATCTTTTTGTGGTTATAGGAATGGTTTTCAATATCGTTACCCGCAAGGTAGGCCCTCTTCAGTACAGCGGCATTTTTATCTATCATCATCCCTAAAACAAAGAAAGTCGCCCGCCCGCCAACCTTATCCAAGGCATCAAGGATTCTTGCGGTGTTGTCCGTCTTAGGTCCATCGTCAAATGTTAGGGCAATCATCTTTTCTTCTGTCCCAAACATCCGAAACGGTGCTCTGTCGCTGACTTTAATCTTCAAAACCTTATACAGTTGCGTTACGGGGACACTAACACTCACACAAGCGAACTCCGCCGGCACAAGGCGCGCCGCGTCAAAATAAAAAACTGCCTGTCCCTGTATAAACGCAAAACTCAAAAAGTTTTCCGCCTTTGGGGAAGTGTTGGCAACGAAAAGCTCCGTCTTTGTGTGCTGTGCATAGTCCTGTTTTTCGGCTAGATTGGCGGCAACTTTCCCTGCTATGACCGCCAAATAATCCCGCCCGAAAACATCCCCGGGCATAAGGCGTTTACCGGTGTTTAAATCAAAAAGCAGGGTTTTTATCTTTTTACCCGTTGCCCCGCTTCCATGGAGATCCGGAAAGACCTCAAAAACCACACTCAATAAATGATAGGAACCGGGCTTGTCTGCCGTGGCATCGGTCGAACTATAGGCCTTGTAGTCGGCCTGCATGACTACCCGCTCCTGCTCCGGGGCATCAAGGGTACCCTTGACACTTTCGTCAAACTCACCCGCAATGCTTTTTGCAAAGGCTTCTATCTGCTCGTCCACACTCTTATTGTCAATAAAGGGGTAATAGACCCCGTACGCGTATTTTTCATTATACTGCATGATAAACTTTGGTAGGCCCGGCTCGTTTCCCAACCCGGCGTGCAAAAACACCGGCTTTGAGGGTTCTGCCGCAGTCGTGGTTGCCACGCTCGTGCTCGTGCTGTCCGGCTTCTTCTGCGTTGTCGATTTTATGGAACCGCTTGTGTGCGTGATTTTCTCACCGGCGTGCTTTGGCGTTCCGCCTTGTATCACCGCACACCCCGCCAACAGCGCAAACGCCATGGCAAGGCAAATTATTCTTATCGCTCTCTGACGCATTGCTTCATCTCCATCGTAACTTGTATTCTCATATTATACCTTGCAACAACATAAATCAATATCTCCCATGAAAATTTCATTTATATTTTCTTATATTTATGTTCGTAATGGCAATAAAAGATTCCTAAAAAATGTGTTGACAAATCCACAACCTTATTTTATAATAGGTAAGCCTTAAACGGTAGCATTTGGCGGCATAGCTCAGTTGGCTAGAGCATTCGGTTCATACCCGGAGTGTCGTTGGTTCAACTCCAACTGCCGCTACCAACAAGGCCCGGTGGTCAAGAGGTTAAGACACCGCCCTTTCACGGCGGTAACACGAGTTCGAGTCTCGTCCGGGTCACCAGTCGGATTTTGAAAGTCAGATTTTTAAAATATTTGATTTTCAATTTCCGATTTTTCTTTTTAACTGTTTTTTATTTTCTCGGTTTTAATATAACACGGACGCATAGCTCAGCTGGTTAGAGTGCCTGCTTCACACGCAGGAAGTCCACGGTTCAAGTCCGTGTGCGTCCACCAAAAAAAGCACTTCTTCGGAGGTGCTTTTTTCTATAGAGGAGTAGTAAACATTTTCACGCAGCCGCGAAAACGGTTATTTTAGCTAGCGGCTTGAAAGTAAGAGAAACATATTTTTTCGATTATTCCCCTATCAAAATCCATGGTGTCTATGGTATAATGAGCGACAATCGTACAAGATTTTTATTTTGTTGAAGGTAGGTCTTTCAAATGACACACAAAGAAATGTTCGGTAATGCTCAATGGGTTTCAACCCCCGGTTGCGACCAGCCGACTATCAGGGGCGAATTCGACGTAAAAACCCTAGAATCTGCGGAAATCACCATTTGCGGCCTCGGATTTTTCGAGCTGTATATCAACGCCAATCGCGTTGCGGAGGACTACTTTGTCCCCGGGTGGACGGATTACGAAGACCATCGCTTTGAAAACGGCGGTAAAGAGATAACAGACCGTTTTGCCCATCGGATTTATTGTTTAAAATATGATGTTACCCCCTTTATCAAAGAAGGCAAAAATATCGTCGGTGTTGTGCTCGGTGCAGGCTGGTATAAAAAAATCGGCTATGGTGATGTCAAGCTTTGCTACACGGTAAAGCTCACCGATAAAAACGGCAACACACAAACCTTTAACAGCGACGGCAACCTTAAATGGGCGCAAAGCTCCATCACACAAAGCCGAATGCTGTACGGCGAAACCCATGATTACCGCTTGGAAACACCCGGTTGGAAGGGACCTGATTTTGACGATTCTGCTTGGCAGGGCGTTGGGGAGGTGCCCGCGCCGGACAGTGACTTTTTACTGTGGGACTGCCCGCCCGACAGGGTAATACGGCACTTGGAGCCGAAGGTTGTCAAACGGTTTTTGAAATACACTATTTATGATGCGGGCGAAAACATCACCGGGTGGCCCGTTATTGAACTCAGCGGCCGAAAAGATTCCAAGGTGGTTGCAAGGTATACAGAATTACTCGGTAAAACAGGTTTGCTTAATTCCGCCTCCTATACCTACACGCACTCGCGCAAAAAGATGCAGACGGATATATACATCAGCGATGGCAAAAAGCGTCGGGTTCATCCGCGCTTTATGTGGCATGCTTTTCGATATTTTTCACTCACCAACAATGCTCGCCCACTATCCGTCGCGGTGGTACACAGCGATGTTGCGGTTACATCCGCCTTTGAATGCAGCAATAAAAGCTTGAACTGGTTGTATGATGCCTTTATTCGAACTCAGTTGTGCAATATGCACGCGGGCATTCCCTCCGACTGCCCTCAACGCGAAGGCAGGGGCTACACCGGCGACGGTCAGCTTGCCTGCGACGCAGCCATGTTGTTGCTTGACGGGCAAAAGTTTTATAAAAAGTGGTTGGGCGATATTGCCGACTGTCAAGACGAAAAAACCGGTCATGTGCAGTACACCGCACCCTACTTTCCTTCCGGCGGCGGGCCGGGCGGTTGGGGCTGCGCGATTGTGGAGGTCCCCTACACCTACTACCTCCATTACGGCGACAAAGCGGTACTCGATGAGTTCTTCCCAAAAATGCTCCGATATTTCGATTATTTAGAAGCACACAGCGAGGACGGGCTTATCACGAGCGATTACCCGGGCGCTTGGTGTTTGGGGGACTGGTGCACACCGAGTGAGATTAAAATCCCAGCACCGCTTGTCAATAACTATTTTTATATTAAGTCCCTGTTGCGCATGCTCGAAATCGCCTCGATTATCGGTCGAGAGGATATTCGCGCTGAAATGGAAAATCGTATTTCCCAAAGAAAAGCCGCTATTGAAAAAACCTATTACAATGCGGATACGGGCGACTTTGCCGACGACATCCAAGGGGCTAACTCCTTTGCCGTGGATATTGGGCTTGGCGGCGAAAAAACCTTTGACAATATTATAAAAAAATATAAAAAGCGCGGCATGTACGACACCGGCATTTTCGGCACGGATATCTTGACACGAATCCTTTTCGAGCGCGGTCAAGGGCAATTGGCTTTCGATTTGCTCGCGGGAGAAAAAGAGGTCTCCTTCCACACCATGATGGCAGCGGGCGCGACAACGCTTTGGGAATATTGGTGCGGTAAAAAATCCCGTAGCCACCCCATGTTCGGCGCGGTGACGAGGTACCTTTTCTATTATCTGCTGGGCATCAAACAGGAGGAAGGCGCAACAGGGTTTGAACGCATTGTCATAAAACCCGTGATGCCCGAAGGTCTTGATTTTGCCACAGGCCACATCGTAACAAAGTACGGTAAAATCTCCGTCGCTTGGCAAAAGCAAAAAAACGCTGTGCTGTTCACGATAGAAGTGCCGGCCACCATACAGGCTCGATTTGTCTGTAAAGGCAAAGAGTTACAGCTTGAAACAGGGATAAACTCGTTTTCGGCAGATTTGCAGGACTGCGATATCCTATAAATGAAGATAACAAATCCGTTTTCGAGGAAAGGATTTTTCATGAAGAAGTTTGAACATGTGCTCATCGCCAGCGACTTTGATGGCACCTTAAAAGACGACGCGGGCAACATCACCAAAGAGGTCCGTGACGCCATCGCCTATTTTATCGCCGAGGGCGGCTATTTTACCGTTTCAACCGGGCGAACCTACCAGGGTTTTCATTTATATGACCCTTCCTATATCAACGCCCCCGTTCTGCTTGCCAACGGGGCCTTGGCCTACGATTACGAACACAAGCGCTTCGCGTTTTTTGATGGTATCGGCGATGAAGGCTTTGAGGCGGTAAGGGCTGTGCGGGATCAGTTCCCGTTAGCATCCATTGAAATGTACCCCTTTGACGAAACCTTTGCCATACACCTAACGGATGATACCGAGCGTCACTTTACCGACCAATATATTGAGTTTTCCATTGTCAACGACCCGTCACAAGCAAAAAGGCCTTGGCAAAAAGTCATGATAGGCAGCGATAAGGAAACATCCCCGAAAATACAAAAAATGTTAAAATCGCTAACAGATGACCCCTCGTTTCTGCCAACAAGCGGTTCTTTTATTGAAGTGATGAAAAAGGGCGTGGATAAAGGTAGCGGGCTGCACAAGCTTGCCGATTATCTCGGCGTACCGCATGACCGATGTTACGCCGTAGGCGACGGCTACAATGATGTGGAAATGCTCGTAGCCGCGGCGGGTGCTTTTGTGCCCAAAAACTCAGCACCGGAAGCGTTGGCTGCGGCAACACATATCGTGCGTTCAAACAACGACCATGCCCTTGCGCATGTGATTGAAATATTGGACGAAAAGTACACGCGCTAAGGGCTTTTGCACGACAGGCTTTACAACCGAGTAGCTTGTAAATGGCCAATAATCATAGTATAATCAAACTATATAATTAATGGGGGAACATTTATGACAGTGGATACCATAAGAACAATTTTGGATGCCGATGTCTTGTGCGGCGAAGACTCACTTGAGCGTGAAGTGCATGCCGCATGCGGTAGTGACATGATGAGCGATGTGCTCGCTTTTGTTAAAGAACAGGCCGTTTTGCTTACAGGGCTTGTGAACCCTCAGGCGGTTCGCACGGCGGAGATGATGGACATGACCTGCATCGTTTTTGTCCGCGGCAAACGCCCCGACAGCGAAATTATTGCCTTGGCAAAAAGGCGGGACATCGTTGTGCTTTGCACAAAGCTTGAAATGTTCACCTCCTGCGGTCTGCTTTACTCAAATGGTTTAAAGGGAGGGCACTTAAAAAAATGAGTGTTCTAAATCTACATTTTGATGTAGATGGCAGCGATTTCACCCGTGCGGGCGAAGCGTCCGGCAAGGTGAAGCGCGTTTTAAAAAAACTTGGTTTGGATGCGGAGGTTATCCGCAATGTGTCCATCGCCATGTATGAGGGCGAAATCAACATGGTCATTCATGCCAACGGCGGCGAAATAGATGTTGAAATATCGTCCGAACTTGTGACGATCACGCTCGTTGACCACGGCCCCGGCATTGAAGATGTTGACCTGGCAATGAAAGAGGGCTACTCCACCGCGACGGACAACATTCGCTCGCTGGGCTTTGGTGCGGGTATGGGGTTGCCTAATATAAAAAAATATGCCGACGAAGTGGATATTGATACCAAGGTCGGTGTCGGCACCACAATCAAGCTTAAAATATATGTTGTCTGATAGATTTTAAAACCTTGCGGAAGGAGTTGAATCCTGATATGAATATAATGAATCACTCGGTGCGCCTGGACGCGGATAAGTGCAAGGGCTGTATGAACTGCATTAAGCGTTGCCCCACAGAGGCCATTCGCGTTCGCAACGGCAAAGCCAGCATCACACCGGAAAGATGTATTGACTGCGGCGAATGCATACGGGTGTGCCCCCAACACGCCAAATATGCGGATAGGGACACATTCGACATCCTTGACAACTATCGCTACAAAGTCGCTTTGCCCGCCCCCTCTCTATACGGTCAGTTTAATAATTTGGATGATATTGACAGCGTACTTACCGCTTTCAAAATGATCGGATTTGACGATATTTTTGAAGTATCCAAAGGCGCTGAGTTGGTGTCCGAGGCGACACGGCTTTTGCTTAAAGGCGGCGAGCTGAAAAAGCCCGTCATTTCCTCCGCTTGCCCCGCGGTTTGCAGGCTCATACGCGTGCGTTTCCCCAACCTCATTTCCCACGTTCTGGAGCTGAACTCCCCCATGGAGGAAGCGGCGCGCTTAGCAAGGATAAAAGCCGTGCGAGACACGGGTTTTGCGCCGGAGGACATCGGCATATTTTTCATCACCCCTTGTCCCGCCAAGATTACGGCTATCAAACAGCCCATCGGGTTGGAAAAATCAAACCTGGACGGCGCCTTTGCCATCAAAGACGTCTACCCCAAGCTACTCAGTCAAATGAAACGTCTTGACGTTACGGGCAATTTGAGAGATTCCGGCATCATCGGCGTCGGCTGGGCCACAAGCGGCGGTGAGTCCGCGGCCTTGCTGCACGAGCGATATATCGCTGTTGACGGTATTGAAAACGTCATTCAAGTCTTGGAAGAAATAGAGGACGAAAAACTCAATAATGTAGATTTTATCGAAATCAACGCTTGCACGGGCGGCTGTGTCGGCGGGGTGTTGTGTACGGAAAACCCCTTTGTCGCACGCTCCCACTTACAGCACCTGCGTAAATACCTCCCCGTTTCATGCAACCACCTTGAAGGGGACTCGGTTCCCAAAGAAATGAATTGGGATACATCGCTCAAGGCTATTTCTATACTGAAACTTGCCGATAATGTGGAAGACGCCCTGGACTTGATGAAAGAGCTCAACACCATTGCCGAGCGCCTGCCGGGGCTTGACTGCGGTACTTGCGGCGCGCCTTCCTGCCGAGCGTTGGCGGAAGATATTGTCAGAGGATTAGCGTTGGAAAGCGATTGTGTTTTTTATTTGCGTGACGAGGACGGTAACCCGAGCTTTCAAGGGCTTGTACCCCCACCCTTCCGCAAGCCGCCCGAAAAGGAGGAAACACCTTGACCGTTAAAGAACTGGCAAAAGAACTCGACCTTCATTACCTGTGCGGCGAAGATCTTGCGGACACACCCGTCACCGGCTGTTACTGCGGTGATTTGCTCAGCTGGGTCATGTCCCGCGCAAAAAGCGGTGATGCTTGGCTGACCGTCATGGGTAACATCAACTCTGTGGGCGTCGCGGTGCTCGCTGACATTGCCTGCATTGTTCTGACGGAAAACGCAGCCTTTGATCCCCCTGCGCTCGAAAGAGCTGTGCAAAACGACGTCATTGTTTTGCAAACACAACACAGCACCTATGAAATTGCCGTCGCTGTTGCGACACTGTTTGGGTAAGTTATGAAGCTTTTTTATGATTTTCATCTACACTCCTGCTTGTCGCCCTGTGGCGATAATGAGATGACCCCGCACAATATAGTCAATATGGCAAAACTCGGCGGACTTGATATCATCGCGGTTACAGACCACAACACCTGCCTCAACTGCCCCGCGGCCCTTGAGGCGGGTGAAAAAGCAGGTATAACCCTTGTCCCCGGGATGGAGCTGTGCACCTCGGAAGAGGTGCATATTATATGCCTTTTTTCAAACCTAAAAAGAGCAATGGATTTTTCCGCTTATGTGGGCGAGCGGCTGCCGCCCATAAAAAACCGACCGGATATTTTCGGTGACCAACTTATTATGGATGGGAACGATCGGATTGCCGGGCATCACGAACAGCTCTTGATGGCCGCGAGCAGTATCAGCGTTTCGCACGTTGTCCAAACAGTCGCCCTCTTCGACGGCATTTGTTATCCCGCCCACATCGACAGACCGTCTTACAGCATCATTTCTAACCTCGGCAGCATCACGCCGGAAATGGGCTTTGGTGCGGCGGAACTGACCGCCAATGCAGATTTGCCCGACCTCACAAAACAGCACCCCATTTTAGAGAAAATGTTCATCGTTAAGGGCTCGGACGCACACCGTTTGGCAGACATTGGGGACGCGCGGCATACCATCGATTTAAAAAAGAATAATGCCGGGGCAGTCATCGACTATTTCAACAAATTACTAGGTGAAAACTGCCAAAGTTGAGTTACTTTTTTTGTAGGATAATGCAAAAAAAGTGGTATTATACACTTTTTCGTGTTATAATATTGGTAAGAATGCTCGGGCACGGTTTTCTTTTTTTTGTGTGTTTATGTACGTGACCGAAGCTCGATACCTATTTATTGTTAAGGAGGAAGGCAAAATGAAGAAGAAAATCAGCACAATACCCTTCGCGGGAACTGCGGAGCAAGAAGCCCGCTTACAGAGCATTATTTCCGAGTCAAAGGACGACCAAAGCATGGTTATCCATGTCATGCAACAAGCACAGCTTATTTACGGTTATCTACCTTTTGAAGTGCAGGTGATGATAGCAGATGGCATGGACATCCCCTTGGAAAAAATCTACGGCATATCCACCTTTTATACGCAGTTTGCGCTGTCGCCTAAAGGCAAGTACAGCGTTTCTGTTTGTTTGGGAACGGCTTGCTATGTTAAAGGCGCGCAAGATATTCTCGACAAAGTATGCGAAAAACTAGGCATCGGCCCCGATGAATGCACAGCAGACGGCCGTTTTTCAATCGATTCGTGCCGGTGTATCGGCGCATGCGGTCTGGCCCCTGTCATGATGATCAACGATGACGTTTACGGCAAACTGACCGCAGACGAAATCGAAGGCATTCTTGATAAGTACATCGACTAAATTATATGCGTGAACTATCTTTAAATATTTTAGATGTTTCGCAAAACTCCATTTCCGCACACGCCGAGTTGATTGAGATTGAAGTCGAGCAAGATACGATAAAAGGCGAAATGCGCATTTCCATCAGCGACAACGGCAAAGGAATGACGCCGGAACAAACCAAAAAAGTCATAGACCCATTTTATACCACAAGAACCACGCGCAAGGTAGGCATGGGTATTCCGCTTTTTAAAATGGCGGCGGAAATGACAGGCGGCACTTTTACCATCGAGTCACAAACGGATAAAAAAGATAAAGGGACAAAGATTGTCGCAATTTTTAACACAAGAAGTACGGACTTCACTCCGCTTGGCGATATAAGCTCAACCATCTCACTGTTAATCGCAATGAACACTCGGATTGATTTTATTTACCGCCACAGCATGGACGGCAGGGCCTTCGCCCTGCAAACATCGGAACTCAAAAAAATCCTCGGCGATGTGCCCCTAAGCGAACCCGACGTTGTCGAATGGATCAAAGCATATATCGACGAGCAGATACAAAATATTCATGGAGGTGTATTACATGAAAACAATTGAAGAACTCAATGCAATCAGAAAAAAGGCAAAAGAAGATATGACCGTCAGAGAAGATAAGACGGATATAATCCGTGTGGTCGTCGGCATGGCCACTTGTGGTATCGCCGCGGGCGCGCGCCCGGTTATCACCGGTTTTATGGAAGAAGTTGCTCGGCGCAATCTAAAAAACGTCGTGGTTTCGCAAACCGGCTGCATCGGCATGTGCCAATATGAGCCGATTGTCGAAGTTGTAGAGCAAGGCAAAGAAAAAGTTACTTATGTAAGAATGACAGCGGATAGGATTGCCAGAGTTGTAAGCGAACATTTGGTTAACGGCAATGTCGTTACCGAGTTTACTGTTGGCGCCATCGCTAAATAGAGGAGGAAACTATATGTATCGTTCCCATGTGCTTGTTTGCGGCGGCACCGGTTGTACCTCCTCAAACAGCGAAGAGATCATCCAATCCATGGAGGAGCAGCTTGTTGAAAAAGGGCTGGCGGATGAAATAAAAGTCATCAGAACCGGTTGTTTCGGTCTTTGTGCCGCGGGTCCCATTATGATTGTCTACCCCGAAGGCAGTTTTTACAGCCACGTCAAGGTAGAGGACGTTGCGGAAATCGTTGAAGAGCATCTGCTCAAAGGACGTATCGTCAAAAGACTGCTGTATGATGAAGCCGACTCGCAAGAACCCGTTAAATCATTAAATGATACCGCTTTTTATAAAAAACAAAAACGAGTTGCCCTGCGCAACTGCGGTGTTATTAACCCCGAAAGCATAGAAGAATATATCGCTCTTGACGGGTATCAGGCTCTTGCAAAAAGCCTTACGGAGCTTTCCCCCACGGAAGTAATTCAAATCGTCAAGGATTCCGGCCTGCGCGGCAGAGGCGGCGGCGGCTTCCCCACCGGGCTAAAGTGGGAATTTACCGCAAAAACCGAGGCGGATCAAAAATATGTCGTATGTAACGCCGACGAAGGCGACCCGGGTGCATTTATGGACCGCTCCGTACTCGAAGGCGACCCACACTGCATCGTCGAGTCCATGGCCATCTGCGGCTATGCCGTGGGCGCAACGGAAGGCTACGTTTATGTGCGTGCGGAGTACCCCATTGCGGTAAAGCGCCTGGAGATGGCCATTAAGCAGGCCAAAGAACAAGGCCTGCTTGGCAAAAACATTTTCGGTTCCGGCTTCCAATTTGACCTTCATATCCGCCTGGGTGCCGGTGCATTCGTTTGCGGGGAAGAAACAGCGCTGATGACGTCCATCGAAGGCAACCGCGGCGAACCCCGTCCCCGTCCCCCTTACCCGGCGATCAAAGGTCTTTTCGGCAAACCCACGACCGAAAACAATGTGGAAACGTTTGCCAACATCCCACAAATTGTTCTGCACGGTGCCCAAAGTTTTGCCGCTATGGGTACGGAAAAATCAAAAGGTACCAAAGTTTTCGCCCTGGGCGGGAACATTAAAAATACCGGCCTTGTGGAAATCCCCATGGGCACCACCCTGCGTGAAATCGTAGAGGAAATCGGCGGCGGTATCCCCAGTGGCCACAAGTTCAAGGCCGCGCAAACCGGCGGACCGTCAGGCGGCTGTATACCGGCTCACCTAATCGACACGCCCATTGATTACGACAACCTCACAGCCATTGGCTGCATGATGGGCTCCGGCGGATTGATTGTTATGGATGACAGCAACTGCATGGTGGACATCGCCCGTTTCTTCTTAGACTTTACGGTTGACGAATCCTGTGGCAAGTGCGCCCCCTGCCGTATCGGCACAAAGCGTATGCTCGAAATGTTGGATAACATTGCCGATGGCAAAGCAGAACCGGGTGACCTCGAAAAACTCGAAGAACTCGCACTTTATGTGAAAGAAAACTCTCTGTGCGGCTTAGGGCAGACGGCGCCGAACCCGGTGTTGTCGACCATGAAGTTTTTCAAAGACGAATATCTCGCCCATGTGGTGGATAAAAAATGTCCCGCAGGTGTTTGTAAAGCCCTGCTTAACTACTATATTGACCCGAAGAAGTGCATCGGCTGTACACTTTGCGCAAGGGTATGCCCGGTTGATGCTATCACCGGCGTAGCCAAGGGTGTGCATGTGATTGATACCAAAAAGTGTATCAAGTGCGGCGCCTGTATGGATGCATGTAAAAAAACCAAAGCCATCAGTAAGGTATAAGGAAGGAGGGGCTTAACAATGGAAAACGTAAACATTAAAATTAACGGAAATAAAGTCACTGTGCCGGCCGGCACTTCTATACTGGAAGCTGCTCGCGAAGTCGGTATTGAAATCCCAACCCTTTGCTATTTAAAGGAAATTAATGAAATCGGCGCCTGCCGCATCTGCATGGTTGAGGTCAAGGGCGCAAGGAGCCTTGTGACCGCCTGCGTGTATCCCGTAAGCGAGGGGATGGAAGTTTTTACCAACACCGAAAGAGTCCGGAAAAGCCGCAAAATGACGCTTGAATTGATTCTTTCCACCCACGACAAAAGATGCCTCTCCTGCGTGCGCAGCGGCAACTGCGAACTCCAGCACCTATGCAAAGAGTTCGGCGTGGACGACGAAGACTATTTTAAAGGCGAAAATATCCAATATGATTTTGACGACTCCGTCGCTCATATGATCAGAGACAATAACAAATGCATCCTCTGCCGCCGTTGTGTCGCCGCGTGCGAAGCGCAAAAGGTCGCGGTCATCGGCGCAAATGCCAGAGGGTTTGACACCCATATCAGTTCCGCTTTCGACAGGGACCTTGCACATGTTTCCTGCATATCTTGCGGGCAATGCATTGTCAACTGCCCAACCGGTGCCCTTGTTGAAAAGGACGATACCAGCGCAGTGCTTGCCGCTATCAATGACCCAAGCAAGTTCGTTATCGTTCACACAGCACCTTCCATCCGTGTAACCCTGGGCGAAAGTTTCGGTATGCATATCGGTACCAATGTTCAGGGCAAAATGGTAGCAGCGCTCAGGCGTTTAGGTTTTGACAAAGTGTTTGACACCAACATCGGTGCAGACCTTACCATCGTGGAAGAAGCCAACGAGTTTGTTGAGCGTGTCAAAAACGGCGGTGTGCTGCCCATGATTACCTCCTGCTCCCCCGGCTGGGT
The DNA here is from genome assembly GCA_964568955.1 of uncultured Eubacteriales bacterium. GTDB lineage: Bacteria > Bacillota > Clostridia > Oscillospirales > Acutalibacteraceae > UBA1447. Next base: position 20,966 of record CAZMSM010000029.1, read on the forward strand.
TAAATATTGCGAACATTATTACCCCGACCAACTTCCACACTTATCCAGCTGCAAATCTCCGCAGCAAATGTTCGGCGCCATCAGCAAAACCTGGTATGCCGATAAAATAGGTGTTGATCCAAAAGACATATTTGTCGTTGGCATCATGCCCTGCACGGCAAAGAAGTTTGAAAGCCAGCGCGACGACCAAAGCGCCTCCGGCTATCCGGATGTTGACATCGCTTTAACCACACGTGAGCTTGCCAGAATGATTGAAACCGCCGGCATCTTCTTCCCCAAACTACCCGACGAAGAATTTGATAATCCCTTGGGCGAATCCACAGGCGCAGCCGTCATTTTCGGCGCAACGGGCGGCGTGATGGAGGCGGCACTCAGAACCGCAGCGGATTTGATCACCGGCGAAGACCTTCCCGCTCTTGACTTTAAGGAAGTCCGCGGTATTGAAGGCATCAAGGAAGCCACCTACAACATCGGCGGCATGGAAGTCAATGTTTGCGCCGCAAGCGGCCTTGCTAACGCGAACGCCGTGATGGAAAAGGTGAAAGACGGTACATCCAAGTACCACTTTATCGAAATTATGGCTTGCCCCGGCGGCTGCGTAAACGGCGGTGGCCAACCGATTCAGCACGCAGTCGTACGCAACTTTATCGATTTGAGAACCCGCAGAGCGGCAGCGCTGTACGAAGCGGACAAAGATTTACCAACAAGAAAATCGCACGAGAGTGAAGTTGTTAAGCGCCTTTACGAAGAATGCCTCGGCTCCTACGGCAGCCACAAAGCGCATGAACTACTCCACACCACCTATGTCGCGCGACCCAAGTATAAATAAAGATTATTCAGAGTTTTGAGTAATCCCACATAACAACAAACAAGCGGTTGAAGCGAATAAGCGGAGACCGCTTGTTGTTCTAAAAACCGCATCACAATCTTGAGCGAATGTTATCAATAAACCCTTCGGGCTCAAGAATAAGGTTGAGTAACTCGCCCAGTAAACGAGCAACCGTATTCTTGCTTGCGTTTTTTTCTTGATATTCTTTTGCTCCTTGTGCTATAATGATTCAACCGATTTACGAATAGAATCAACACCTCAAAGGAGGGGCTATAATGAAATTTGAACAACCCGAAAGATTCGCGAAGGAAGGGCTGACCTTTGACGATGTCCTGCTGGTGCCGGCAGAGTCAAACGTTTTGCCCAAGGATGTCAAGCTCGCGACAAAACTCACCAAAACAATCAAGCTCAATACACCCCTGATGACCGCTGCGATGGATACCGTGACGGAATCCCGCATGGCTATCGCCATCGCCCGGGAAGGCGGCATCGGTGTTATACACAAAAATATGTCCATCGCCAAACAGGTGGAGGAAGTAGACCGAGTAAAACGAAGCGAAAACGGCGTTATTGTCAACCCGTTTTTCCTTTCCCCCGAACACTTAGCGTCGGATGCGCTGGAACTGATGCAACGCTACCGTATCTCCGGGGTACCGATATGCGTGGAAGGCAAGCTCGTGGGCATCCTCACCAACCGCGACTTGCGCTTTATGACAGATTTCAATATAAAAATAAAAACAGTGATGACCAAGGATAACTTGGTCACCTCCCACGTCGGCACAACCATGCAGGAAGCCAAAGATATCCTCATGCAGCACAAGATTGAAAAGCTGCCCTTGATTGATGATGAGGGCTACTTAAAAGGGCTTATCACCATCAAAGATATCGAAAAAATTGTCCAGTATCCAAACTCCGCAAAGGACAAGACCGGCAGACTGCTATGCGCCGCAGCACTCGGTGCGACACCCGATGCGCTCGAAAGAGCCACTGCCCTCGCCGAAGCACAGATAGACGCCTTTGTGCTGGACTCCGCACACGGCCACAGCAGCAATATATTAAAAGCTATCAAAAAAATCAAAGCAGCCCTCCCCCATGTTGCCCTTGTTGCGGGCAACATTGCCACGGGTGACGGGGCTCGGGCGCTTATCGACGCCGGCGCAGATGCGATTAAAGTAGGCATCGGGCCCGGTTCCATCTGCACCACGCGCGTGGTAGCCGGTATTGGCGTACCACAGATTACCGCTATTTTTGACGCGGCAAATGTCGCGAGTCAATTTGGCATCCCCGTCATCGGCGACGGTGGCATCAAATATTCCGGCGACATTGTCAAAGCACTTGCAGCGGGTGCGGATGTCGTGATGGTCGGCTCCCTTGTAGCCGGCTGTGAGGAATCCCCCGGCGAAACGGAAATTTACCAAGGCCGCCAATTCAAGGTGTACCGCGGCATGGGTAGCATCGGCTCCATGGCAAAGGGCAGCAAAGACCGCTATTTTCAAGACAATAACCGTAAGCTGGTCCCCGAAGGCGTGGAGGGCAGAGTACCCTACAAAGGCACCCTTTCGGACACGGTTTTCCAAATGCTCGGCGGCCTGCGCTCCGGCATGGGCTACTGCGGTTGCAAAACCATCGCAGACCTTCACAAAGCCCAATTCGTACGCATAACCGGCGCGGGGCTTATCGAAAGCCACCCGCATGATGTTTTTATCACGAAGGAAGCGCCGAATTATTCGTGTAATATATAAAACGCCCATAGACCGGTTCCGTACATCGTGAGCCGGTCTATTTTATTTTCCTCTATTGCCCAAAACATTTATATAGTCCTCACAATCAGGGTCATCCAGCATATACTTTATGCTGGATGACCTTGTGTCTTTACGCATTGGAGATAAACGGATGAAACTTAAAAAACCCTTGATACCGGAAGCGATCGAAAGCATGTCGTTTGACGAGCTTTATAATGCATACATAGACGAAGATGATGTTAAACTCAAAATATTCAAGGACCAAGCTGTAAGCGGACAAAAAATCAGTAAAAAAGACTTTTACCAATGTCGATTTGTTAATTGTAAATTTGCCGGTTGTTCCTTCACTAAAATTGATTTTACCGATGTCGTTTTTGACAGATGCAATTTTTCAAATAGTTCTTTATCCGATTGTACTTTCAGCAGGATTCGTTTTGAAACGTGCAAACTGACCGGAACATCCTTTGCAGAATCCTCTATGAGCCATGTTGGAATGAATGGTGTACGGGCTGAGTTCGCAAATTTTACCCAATCACACTTCAGCAATTGCTCTCTTGAGCAGTCTTCTTTTAAAGAGAGTTCGTTTTCCGGTGCAGTCTTTAAAACAATTAAGCTCATCGAATGCGATTTTGAGCGCGCGGATTTTTCGCATGCCAAAATGAAAGATTTGGACTTTAGCGAAAGTGAGATACCGGGTGCATTTTTCATCACAGATGATCTTAATGGCATGGCAGTAAGGGTGGACCAAGCGGCAGAACTGGCAAAACTGATGGGTTTGAGAGTCAAGTGAGTACCCCTCTCCTGGCTACCCATTATTCATCTTAAAAGAAATTTGCTCCTATATGAATTAATCATTTAGTGTTATACTATTAAATACCATAATAATGCGAAAAGGAGGAATGTCTATGCTGAAGGATTTAATCATTTTGTTAGTGGGCTTTGTGTTGCTGATTAAAAGTTCGGAATATATGATTGATTCTGCTTCAAAGCTTGCAAAAGGATTTAAAATCCCACCCTTCATCATAGGTTTTTCTGTTATTGCGTTCGGCACAAGTGCGCCGGAGCTGATCATTGGCATCATTACGGGTATTTCAAAAACAAACCAAATTACAATGGGCAATGTTCTCGGCAGTACAATTGCCAATATTGCCTTGGTTGTGGGTATTGCAGCAATTTTCAAAACGATTCCCATCGAAAAATCGATTATTAGGAGAGAAATCCCATTATTCATTCTCAGCAAAGCACTCCTTATGCTTTTGTTGTTTATCGGCGGCGTCTTGTCCAGGGTTGATGGTGTTATCCTGTTAATATGCTTCGCTTTGTTTCTTTTCTATATATTCAATCGTTTAAAGGCTTCTATTGATGTTGATGAGGAAGATACTTCAAAAGAGATCTCCGACACAGTCCTCGGAAACAATCGAATCTCATTTTGGCGGCTATTCTATTATTCAGCATGGCCGGTGTTTTTTTAGGCGGTAATTTCGTCGTTCAATCAAGCACCGAAATCGCAAGAGCCTTTGGAATTAGCGAACTTGTAATAGGTCTTA
>CAZMSM010000030.1:0-24490 GCA_964568955.1 uncultured Eubacteriales bacterium
TAACGGTCGGTGCTAGCAGAGGCGCTCCATAGGCCATGGGGGTCGGGCCCCAACCTCCTGTACCGCCGTTATCGTTAAAGGTTATGTTGTAATTGTTCGCTGCCCACTGTGCGTACAGTGTATGGTTCGAGGTTGTTGTTACTGATGCCGTACTCTCTACCTTAGTTCCACCTGTTGAGGCTGTATACCAGCCGTCGAAGGTATGACCCGTGCGCGAAGTGGTCGCTAAGGTACCGTAAGTGCTACCGTAGGCAACCTGTATGCTGGTAGGTGAAGCAGTTGAGCCACCGTTTGCATCAAAGGTTACGGCGTAAGTTTTTACCGTCCATACTGCGTACAGTGTCGCACCTTCGGTGCTCATGGTATAGCTGGCACTATTGTTGTACGCCTTCGCGCCGCCCGCGCTTGTCGCCCAACCGTCAAAGTCATAACCCGTCCTGGTGAACGCATTCGCAGTCAGGTTGGCAGACTGCCCGAAAGTGATATTTTGATTAGATATGGTCCCCGAGCCACCGTTTGAGTCGAAGGTCACGGCGTAAGTTTTGGCAGTCCACACTGCGTAAAGTGTGGCACCTTCGGTGTTCATGGTATAGCTGGCGCTATTGTCGTACAATTTCACATCGCCCGCACTTGTCGCCCAACCGTCAAAATCATAACCTGTCCTGGTGAACGAATTCGCAGTTAGGTTGGCAGACTGCCCGAAAGTAATATTTTGGTTAGACATGGTACCCGAGCCACCGTTTGCGTTGAAAGTCACGGCGTAAGTTTTTGCCGTCCACACTGCATAAAGCGCCGCACCTTCGGTGTTCATGGTATAGCTGGCGCTATTGTTGTACACCTTCGCGCCGCCCACGCTTGTCGCCCAACCGTCAAAATTATAACCTGTTCTGGTAAACGCATTCGCCGTAAGGCTGGCAGACTGTCCAAAATTGATGTTTTGATTAGACATGGTACCCGAGCCGCCGTTCGCGTTAAAGATAAGGGTATATTGGTTGCCGGTATAACCAGCGTAAATTGTTGTGTCATAGTATTGATTCCAGTCGCTGTTGGATGCGCCTGTATTGGTGTAATACTTTGTTCCTGTTCCATTGACATCTGCAAAATAACCATTAAACGTATAACCGTTTTTGGTTGGGGGTGTAATTGAAAGCATTGCACTGCCATAAGTTGCACTTACCAATGTTGTACCGGAAGATGTTGCTCCCTGGTTATCAAGGGTTACTGCATAGGTTTGAGCCAACGTATTAACTGTTGCCGCTGCCCCGTTACCACTTGCTGTTGTGCCACCGCTTGGTGTTGTTATTGTAGCCTTAGCCGCTTTGTGAACCGTCCCTGCTGCCCCACCAGCGCCTGCATTGCCGCCGGTGCTACCGGCCGCCCCGACTATATTTCCATTATTGGTAGGCATCGTGCCACCTGCTGCGCCGCCGGCGCTACCGGTGGTTGAACTTGAGTCCGTACCATTATTGCCAAATTTTCTATTAGCCGCCGGAGTGCCTGTCCCAATAGTAATTTCTCCATGTTTACCGCCGTAGCCGCCGTTATTATTTGCACCGCCGCCACCGCCGCCGCCCGCACCGAGTTGAAAGCATGAGTTTGTGTTCCATGCCCCACCGCCGCCGCCACTGGCTCCGCCGCCACCGCCACCGCCGGCCCCACCGCCGCCAATATTAGCCGCATTTCCCCCTGCTCCGCCGCCGCCGCCGCTACCACCGGCGCCATAACCTTTCCATGAGGTACCTTGGGGATATTCATATGAAGGAGTCCCGCCGGTACCGGAAGTGCCCCGCGTTGTATTGCTTGTACCGGCAGTGGCCGTTACGGTTATAGCATCGTATACATACAATATACCCATTGCGCCACCGGCGGCACCACCATTACCTGTAGATCCGCCATTTGCAGAATAAGCCCATATTGTTTGGCTACCACTCGAAGTGCCCCCGGCCCCACCTGTGCCGCCTGCTCCGCCGTTGCCGCCAATACCGGCTCCCGGTCCGCCACCGCCGTTTCCGCCCGCACTGCCGCCGCCTGTTTGATAAGCAACGCCGGCACCGCCGTTTGCGGAAGCTGTGGCTGCCGTACCGTTGCCACCTTTAGCAACGATTGTGCCTTCACCATATAATTTTAATGTTGAGCCATTGGGTAAATAGATGCCGGCGCCGCCTGCATTGTTACCACCACTACCGTTACCGCCATTAACCGTTAATGTGCAGTTTTTAGCAATGTAAATTGAAACAGTCCCACTGATGGCAAAACCATAAGAACCATTGCCCGCATTTGCAGTAATTGTTTTTGAAGACGTAACCTTATAATTAGTATTCGTTAATGTTTGGTTGGCAGTTGTTCCCATTTCTGCCCAACTGTTAAAATCTGCTTGTGTGAATGCAGATACGTTTTCTACAGTGAACATAAAACTGCAAAATATACTCGTTATCAACATTACTAATACGATTTTTTTCATCAAAAGCACCTCTTGAATTTTTTAATGTGCACGGCCAAAATTTTAGTTAACATAAAAAGAATAAATCAGATATACATATCAATAGTTTCTTAGATAACTCACATTTTAAATTGTTTTTATGTGTTGAGAAGTAGAAAAAAAATTGTTGAAAACCCTATGTTTTCCGCATGCTAAACTTAACATAATCTTGTTGAATTGTCAACTTTTTTCTAATTTGAAAGGACGGGGATCTGATAGGAAAAGACCCTCGTTATCACAAAGCCTCTCCCCGCCTTAAAGCTTTTTATCTTTATTTTTTTCGCCTATTTCCATTTGTTCAGTAGCCACTCTTGCCATGGTTTGTGCATCCCCTTCCGAAGCGTTTTTGGAAATGCTTGCGCGACGCTCCAACAGTTCGGCGTACATTTTTTCACGCTTTTTACCGGATAAATCGTAAAACAACATGGGAATAATACCGGGGAAGCCCGTTAATAAAGGGAAAATAGCGTAAGTAGCAAACAGCCAATATTTGGTGCTGTCACTCTGGTTCATCCCTCGGATATACGCTGTCTGGTCATATTTCATCCAGCGTTTAAGTTGTAGTTGCAATAAATTTGTATAAATCCCTGCAAGTTTGCTTGCTAATCCTTTCGCAACGGAGGTCATCGCCTCCGTGCGGTAACCGTTTTTCCATTCGCAGTAATCCATTGATTCGTTGTACATCTCTGTTGGGATGACTTTACGGATGCCGTAAAAAACAGCAATAATGGTTTCATAAATGGTCAAGGCGACGGCCATCACCATTTTGTCTTTATACAGTCCGTTTTTCTTACCTCCGATTGAGCCGATGAGGAACACCGGCAACATCAAAACCTGACCGACATAGCCACTTATCAAATATAACGTTTTGGTTTGGAAATGGCGGCGGCTCCACGGAACAATCAAAAACGGCAATGGTCCGAGGAGTGCACCGGGGATACCGGTAATATAGCTCATAGAGGCGAAGTTCAGAACATCAATCATATAATCCGACCTGCTGCCGCCGATGGAAAAAGAACTCAAGATTTGAGACAGCGTCATGAGCAGCACGGGTTTATTGTTGAGAATTGATTTAATCCCTTGCATGATGCTTGGTGTTTGGACGGACTGGGCGACTCTCTCCCTCATAATCGTGTTAAACCACAGCGAAACAAGACCACCGACAACGCTGGTAAATACCCCCATCCCCACAAACAATTTCAAATATAAACCGCTTACAGGGCCGCTCTTTGGCTTTATAATGTTGTTACCGATTAGGTCTATCGTAATGGTCATAATCTGCTCGGGCAGTTTTTCACCAAACAAGCCGGAAAAGAAATTGGCGACAGTCAGCAAGCGTGTACGCTCAACCGGGTGCGGCGTTATGGTAGTGATGATGCCGCCTTGCGCGATGCTTAGGAAGGTGCCAATACCTTCACGAACGATAGCCAGAATGGAATAGACAATAAACTTATTCATATCCTCCGGCAATGTGCCTTTGAAGAACAGCGGCAAAAGCCAGTAAAGACAGGTGCCGATGGTCCCGGGGATTGCCAGCAACACAAGATAGGGTTTGAACTTGCCCCATCGTGTTCTGGTTTTATCCACAATCGCAGCAGTGAAGACATCGTTGACGATATCCCATATACCGTTAAAGACAGACAAAATCTGCTGATATTTAAAGCTGACTTGAAGAATGGTGTTGACGAATCGCCCGGCATAGGCGTTGATATTAAAGCTTTGAGCCATATCCCAAAGCACATACCCTACAACCTCTTTCGTGCCGATATACCGACGGTTTTGGTAGACATAATCCACCTGTTCCCGCGTGGAATCCTCCCGCTGTGTAGAAACTTCATCTCCCGGCTTGTTTTCCAAAACGCCACGCCCTTCACATTTATTTGCAGGTCAAGGCTTTTGCAACAACGCATTTTTTATTTTTTCAAACCTTAGTTTGTCAAGTCGCGCCCGGAATCGGTTGTCATTCTAGCCAACGATATTCCTGAAATTGTCCTTGTAAACGACAGCGATATATATTGCCAGTCCGGATATGGCTATCCATGTTTCGGTGGCAAAAAGACGCCGTTTTGTCATTAGTTCAGGAGAAATGTCTTTTGCGGCCCCCATAAGAGGTCCTTTTTTGCCGCCGGGAGGGAGCAGGACAAAGAAAATTTGATAAAAACCATAAAAAATCTCAACAACAAAATTAACAATGATGACAAGGTGGAGAATCAGCCAGCCTATTCTTTTCAAGTTGGCTTTTTTTGTCTTCGGGTTCATAAACAACGCTTCCTTTCAAGTGTTTTTCAATATTATCTGTCACCGGCGCGCGTATTGGGCAGAATAATCGAGGTAAGCCTTAATGCCCTGCGCCGGCACATTCCACGGGATGTGGTTGCCAATGCACATCATATAGCCGCCTGTCATTTTGGCAGTTTCCACCATGCTCAGCACCATATTTTTGATAGACAGGTCATCACCGCTGCTCAAAATGCGATTGTCGCCTTCGCCGGCCAGAAAACAATCCTTATGTTTTTTCGCTATCTTTTTGTAATCCGTGTAGGGTTCCGAGATAATACCACGGGCTCCGCAGGCAAACACATCATCGGCATAGGCATCCATACAGCCGTCCGCCATAAAAATCACTTGCTTACCGGCAGCCTTCAAGATACCCCAAAACTCTTCGTACCGTGGGAATATGTAGCGGTTCATCCAAGCGGGCGAGCAAACCGGCCCGCGGGTAGTGACAATATCGTCATGACAAACGACAAAGTTGACCGGCAGGCGAGCATAGGCACGAAAGACGCGACGGTTTATTTCCGCAAACTCATCCATAATGCGCTCAAACCTTTCGTCAAGGCAACACTGCATAAAAAGTTCCCATCCGAAGGTTAACAGCGGCCACATGAACATCGTGTTGTAAAAGCTTACGGTGGCTATTGAGCCGTCTTCGGCTTTGGTGCGGCTCCTATCCCCTCCACGGGATTCGAAAATCTTTTCCTCACTGCTGAAGTCCCAATTTTCCACCACATGGGGCCACTTAACAAATTCCGCCGCGTATTTCAGCGGGCTGAAGGCGAACACATCCTCCTCGGTTTTAAAGAACGCTTCGCCATGCTGCCAAGTCCCCGTTTCACTGTCGCCCCAGCGCACGGTATGCTTCACGCTATCAGAGCTTTCCACATTATTTTCAAAGCGCGGTTTTGCTTTCGGCTTATCTATAGCGGGTATATCAAGCCCCAACTGTGGGTAAAGTTCCTTCATTTTTAGCCTGCACAGGCGCGGATGTGCGTAATAATCAATGCCCGTGAGCTGTGTTTCTGCGTCCGGATTAGACCAATGCTCCCAGTGCGGTATATTTTTTGGTGCCATACCCATAAAAGCCTTGTATTTATCATCGTACTGCACAGAGTTAACCTCCAAAATTGAAGTTTTCTTCTTACCGAAATTTTACTCTTTTAGGAACAAACCGTCAAGGCTATTTTGTGCTGTGGCGCAAATGATTTGGTAATAAACTCATTATTTTATTGATATTCTCTCGAACTTTTGGTATAATCTGTTTGAAATAATAAATACTAAAAAGGGGAAGATGTTATGGCTGAAACAAGAAAAATCGGGTATGCGGTTGTGGGGCTTGGTGTCGGCCGCTCACACGCAAAGGCAGCACTCAATTCAAAAAACGGCAAATTAATCGCTGTTTGTGACCTGATTCCCGAAAAGCTCGAAAAAGCGAAGAACGATTACGGTGATATTCTCACTTATACCGATTTTAATGAAATGCTTAAAAACCCGGATATCGAGATTGTCAGCATATGCCTACCAAGCGGCATGCATGCCGAGTTTGCTGTGCAGGCGATGGAAGCGGGCAAGAATGTGCTTGTTGAAAAGCCGGTAGATATTACCGTTGAAGCAGCCGAAAAAATCGAAGCGGCGTGCAAAAAGACCGGGCTTAAAGTCGGGGTTATTCACCAGAACCGTTTCAACGCATGCATGAAGCCGATGAAGGAAGCGATTGACAGCGGCAGGCTGGGTAAAATCTTCCTCGGTACGTTTGCGGTCAAGTGGTACCGCACACAGGAGTATTACGACAACGGCGGCTGGCGCGGCACGTGGGACATGGATGGTGGTGGCTCCCTGATGAACCAAGCCATCCACACCGTTGACCTCATGCAGTGGCTCATGGGTGATGTGGAAAGCATTACTTCGCATATGGATATTTATAACCATGACATTGAGACAGAGGATATGACCGCCTCCCTCGTCAAGTTTAAAAACGGTGCTTGCGCTACTTTTGTCAGCACAACTTGTGCATACCCGGGGCTCAATACCGATATTCAGGTTTACGGTACAAAGGGGTCGATTGAGGTTGATGGCGATCAGCTCAAAACATGGCGCATTGAAGGCGAAGATGAGGATAAAGGCAAGAGCATGACTGACCTCTACGGTGAGGGCAACGGCAGTGCGACCGCTCTTGACCCAACACTGGTGGTCGGCCACGCGACACAGGTGGAAGATATTATTGACGCCGTGCTTTATGACGACCGCGACCCGCTGATTGTTCCCTCAGACGCCATGAAGTCCGTTATGATTGCGAATGCTATTTATGAATCAGCGCGCACGGGTAAAACGATTTACTTTGATTAGGGATTGACGGTAGAAATAGCCAACCCGCCATCTGTTAGCAGGTGGCGGGTTGGCTACTTGCATGAATGGTTGTCCCCTGTGTTTGTACCGGTTCGCTAGAAAATTCTAAATAATTCTGATACCAAGCGCTTTCAGGAAAAGTTGCCAAAGCTGTTGCAAAATTGACAGCACACTAACCGAGGGTACCTTATACTCCATTAACTCTGATTGAAACATTCCATAGGGCTTTGCTTCACACATGGCTATCCCAATATACTCCCCCGGCGATTGACTAAAGGAAAAAGAAGCATAACCGCTACGGTTCGTGTACGAACTACCGACAAACTTCATGGGCGTATTTTCGCCAAGCCTTCCCGAATAAAAATCAACCTTGACAGACCCTGTCGGCCAGTTCGGCATTTCGATTGTCTGGCGGTAATAATCTACCCTCAGCGCTACATTATAAGTCACGGTTGCTCTGCGCTCGGAGGATTCCACCGTTGTTTTTAAATCCAGCGTAAGCCCGACTTTGGGTACAAAGAAGTACGCTTGAGGGGCATAAATAGTCCCCCATTCCGAATCTGCCAATACAGCACCGCCTACATAGTCTCCCGGCGCAACCGGCACAGAAATTTCCGCCTGCCCGTCAACCAAGTAAGCACTGCCGACAAGATCCGCGGGATACATGTCAACCAGCGGATTACCGGTGAAGAAATCGATTTTCAGGGGTTCAGAGAGGTCTTGCACCTTGATATAATTTTCCGGGAAAATCAGTTTTGCATTTAAAACGACATTCTTATTAACATTCCCGGAAATGCCGCTTTTCACCTGGGCAGACATCTTTAGTATAGGCACAACCGGCTCAATTGTTTTTACCTCATAGTAACAAACATTGGAGAACAGCTCCCCGTAAACGTGGCTTCTGATAGTCGCTCCGCCGGCATACTGTCCCGGCTCCTGCCATGTCCCAAGAACCGCATACCCTTTTTCATCGGGTGCGGCACTGCCTAAATACTGATTGGGGTAAACGCATAATATTGGGCGACCCGAGTAAAAATCAATCGTCACACCTTGTGGACCGCCCAACGCCGCCGGTTCGCCGTCAAGCAAGGCGGTGAATTTCACATTCGTCTTGCAAGTTTCGTCCACTTCCACCTGCAAACTCAGCACGGGTTGCTCGGGTACTGCGGCAACCGATGCGTACGCCGACGAACCCGTCAAAAAAAGAAACAGTAATGCCAAAAACAACGAGAACAATCTCTTCAACTTTATCATCTCCATCAATATTAAAGAATGTTCAGTTCTGTAGTTTACAAATCTTTCGACTTCGATTGCAAGTCGATTGTAGCATAAGTGACAATTGTTGTCAATATTTTAAGTGATTTTAGTCAATTGTGTATTAACGGGTTCAGGTATTATTCTTTTGCGAATCAGCGGACTGTCCCCCGTGTTGGTGTGTTGATTTTTTGCCGACAGTCACCGGTGCAACCGATACGAATGCATCTGGGATAAAGACATCGGCAGACAGTAGAGCGAAGGTGTAATAGTCGTTTGCATCAGCATCTGTCAAAAGCGTAATTTGCGCTCCATCCAAGTCATAGGCATCGAGTGCGTCAATACCATCGATGGTGAAACTGATACCAACACCGGCTTTTACCGCGGGACCGGGCGCTGTTTCATCAGCAAAATATGCATCGAAAGTACCCGTGAAGTCGATAAAGTTCAGATAACCCGCTTCAAAGAAAACGCCTGTTGGTTCATATTCATCCGTGCCTTCATTATAACTCCATATTTCATAATAAGTATACGCCACATCAACTGCAGGTATCTCTTTGTTTGTCGATTCTATATCGATAGTTGAGTCACCTTCGATACTCATGTCTCCGCCGAAAACCCTAAAGCCACCGGCTCCGCTCGCAGTAATGTCGGAGTTGATAATTGCAAAGCTTCCAAAAATTTCACCAAGAGTCCCTTCGCAATCGATATTGAAGATAGAGTCTCTTATTTCTACAGCGTAGCTGGAGAAGCAGCAACCGCCGGATATAACAGTGACCGTTGAATTGTTGAAGTGCCAGGCGGATTCCGTCATTGTTTCGCCTGAAAAAGCTGAAACAAAGTAATACTCCTCGGTAGTTGCAATGTTTACCGTCAGGTTGAGGTCGTTAAATTCAATACCCATGGCGCAATAAATAGCCCAGGAGTTGAACACTGAAATCGTCAGTGAAGCCAAACTGTCCGTCCCCTCGAAAACTGCCGGACTTTCACAGCGAACCGCTTCGTGGCCTGCTTGTGTGTAGTTAAAGCTACACTCCCCAGCAAAATATACGGTTGTCAGCACTGCGCTCTCACTATTTTCAAGATAAAGATTGCCGTTTGCAAACACATTTGAACCTGTCAGCGTGATATTGTCAAAGGTTACATCGTTTACCATGTCCGCTACAATAAAGTATACCTCACTGCCGCTACCGCTGAATGTTAGACCGTCACCCGTGACAGTCAGTGTTGGCACAAAAATGCCCCCACTACCCGGTGCTTCGACCAATTCATAGGTATAGCCGCTGATAACATTGCAGTTGATGTCCTCTATACTCAGACCATCCGAAACATAAATACCGGTGGCGGGCAGGGATGTATCCTTTCGCGTAGCCAAGTAAGTGGCCGTATAAGTTCTGTCACCGGTGACTGTTGATAAGGCGGGAGACCATGACTTGAAGGCATAAGTGAAAAACTCTTCCTCAGCCTTTGTGGGGACCTCGGTCATAACAACTGTATCGCCGTGATGGTATGTTTGAGTCAAAACACTTGAATTGTTTGACGCAAATTTTCCGTCGCCTGCATCAAAAGTAACTGTAAATTCGTAATACACTGTGTCGAATTGCGCGACAATTGAAGTGGTTTCGGTAAAGACGGTAGGAATCGGTTGCGACCAGCCGGCAAACACATAATAAAGGTTTGCATAATTTGTTTCGCAAACAGGATTTTCGACAATGATGTTTGTGGCATCACCATAGTATCCACTGAATTGCTTGATAACAGTATCGTCGTCGAACTTGCCTGTTCCGGCGTTCAGCGTAACGGTATACTCAATCCTTTCATCAACTTCGTACACAGCGGTAAATGTCATGTCCCCGGTAACGGTATACGTCCCGTCAAGCGGATATACGGTACCGTTTTGGTCACGCCAGCCCGACAACTTAAAGGTCGTGTACACATCGGCAGGTTTCACCGCCGTGTCGATATAATTATCCGTAAACTCGGGGGTGCTTCCATATTCGTGATCGTAATTGTAAAAAGTAGTTGTGCCGCTGGTAAAAACGCCCTCACCACAATTGAAGGTTATGGTATAGCGTCTCACCGATTCGTCCCATTGTGCATCGTAGCGAATTCCCGCTTCATTATAGTACCCATTCCACCTGGCGAATGTGTAAACCTTATCAACAGTGGAAACACTTGCGAGTGGCATATTGTCGGCAAGAAAATCAGCGATGTATGCAAGATAGCTGTCGTAATCACCGGTGAAAGTAGCGGAAGACTGCCCGTTTGATAATACGCCAATTAGTGTGTTAAATTCGGCAGTATATTGAATCAAGGTTTCGGTGTATTGAGCGGTTATTGTCACATTACTGCTTACATTTAAGGTTTCACCACAGTCCCAGCCGGCAAACTCGTAATGGTAATAATCAGTGTCTGCTTTTACCGGGGGGATAAACATAGATGTTGGGTAGGAACCTTTTTCCAGCTGCATTGTAATTGATGTATTCCCGCCGTATGTTCCGCCGTTATAGTCAAGGGTAACTAAATAGATTTCCTCGTAATACGGCATGATACGCCAATTACTCATCACACCGGGATTACTGTAACGGTTCCAGGTGATAAAATCGCCGCCGTCTATGGAAACAAGCCAGTGTTTGAAGATGTATGTCTCACCGTTGGTACCAACAAAATCTGGTCTTGTGCGGAGAATACCGGGCAGTGTGCCAATGTTGACCGTTAGCGTTTCGGAAAGATTGCCGTCCTTGTCAAGCACGGTAACGGTTCGATTTTTGACCTCCATTACTGCGTTTATCGTCATATTGCCGGTTGCCAACGGAAGGTCGTTAAGCCCGTAATCTATCGTTCCGTTACCGTCCATATCCCAACCAATCACAAAACAATTGCCACGGTGTGTTATGACGGAACTCATTTTTTCGCCATATTTGAATTGCATTTTCAGGGTTGATTGCGGGTACGTGTACACTTCGTCAAAGCCTGAAGCGTGGTATATCATGTCCGGAAAGACGAAATCAACTGTAAAAACCTGGTCGGTATAAAAGGCAATGTAAAGGTACATCCCGCACTCCGCATAGGTTGCATTGGCCGGTTCATACCTGCCGCTATAATAGGCGTCCAAGCACGCATCTTTTGTGCCGGCAACACGATGAAGCGGCACGGTCGTATCAAGCCCGATATACGTAAAGTTTCTGCCCTTTGTCCAAATATCGTAATCTGCCCTGACAACATCATAGACCGTCGGCATTTTGGCATTAAATCCACTCTGGCTGCCCCACCCGCTGAATGCTTTTGCGGGTTGGGACGAATCGTAACCCGCCGGTATAATCGGCATACCGCCGATATTGACGGGGTAGACATCAAGATGCCATGCGCCTTCGTAATAAGTGATAAATGAGACCAGTTTTTGGTAAGAGTCAATTTTAACCGTGTAGACAGTATCCTGCGTAATCGGTTGATTGTAATCATTAATATATCCCGTGACCTTGCCATTTCTGGTGTAGTCGGAGAAGTTAATCGCACCCGGAATTTCACCGTATAAGACATCTTTCTGCAATAACGTTGTCTGTGCGCCATTTATATCCAAAACATAGGTTGCTTTATAGGTCTTCAGAATCAAAGCGGGCGATAAGGTTGAATCTACCCATATCATTTTAACAGTTTTTACGGCATACCCATTTTCTACCTTTGAGAAGGTTAAATTATTACCCATGTAGTAGATATATGCAGTTGCGTCAAGACGTTTGGTGTTGGTAGAAATCTGTGGGCTGTAGCCCAGACCGAAACGGTTTTTCAAAACATCTATTGTCTGCGTAGTTCCATTGTAGGCTAAGTATGGTGAAGAAAACACAATAGCGAAATCTTTTGTATCGGAATAGTCGCCGGTTACCTGCTGACCCGTGGTCAAGTCGATATACTCAGCATCGAAAAGTCCCGTGCTGTTCTTGACATCACAATTCTCGCTGTTCATGATGAAAGTACTTTCACTGTCTTTAAACTTTAATAAAACATACTTGCTGCCCAGTGTAAACAGCGGCCACCTCTTTTCATATGCTGTAAATTCTGCTTTTACTTTAAATGCGTCAGAGCGCGCAAAAAGGTTGATTTCAAGGTATATCCCAACCTCCATGTACAGCCCTCCCTGCAACGATGTCTTTGCCCTGCCGCCTTGGGATAGCTTGCTGATATTGATATGCAAAAAACCGTACAAGTCGAGATAGGCACCGACCTCGGCACTTACACCGACCTCACCAAGGCTTTTGAGACCAACGAAGGAAAGGCTAATGCTCATGTTAAGCCCTGCTTTTAAGCCGAGATAGCCGGCTGCGTAAAAGTCAAAGCTATATCTGTCGTCTCCAGCAAGGGCATAGGTATAACTGGACAAACTGTTGTCCTTACTGTTGCATACGCCGACCTGTTTTGCGCCCATAATCGTAACTCCGGCTGAAATACCGACAGCAAAGTTGACCTTGACAACAAAATTAAGATTAAAATTAATCTGGAAGATCGGCACCGCCGGAATTATATAAAGAGGATAAGAAAACAAGCTGACATTTACAAGCTCAATATCATCCCCTTTTGCGCCAAGTACTTCGGTCAGTATCGGCGCGATTTCCGCATCGTCGTCTGGTTTATCGTTCGTGAGGTTTGCAATCTCGGCAGTGATGTCAAGATAATCATCATCACTGCTGTTATAGGATTTTATTAAGACGCTCAGCGTTATCTGCGTTTGAGAATACATGTTAAGCGCATAGTCAAAAATAAGCTTTCCGTTTACCTTTTCTTTATAACCCTGCATGGTTGCTTTTACATATTCTTTAACCTCAAATGTCGCTTTGAGTGACACACTGCCCTGAATGACCGTGTTGTAAGTAAAAGCGATAGTCAAAACAGCCCAATCCGACGAACCCGCATTGAAAAAGTTTTCATTCACCGCAGAGCCGAAGGAGGCTGTTATGGTAAGCCCTGCAACAAGTGCGTCGATGTTTATGGTTATCTTGTCGTCATTCTCATGCACGGGAATGAAACCCGTAGCCTGTGTGACAGCTCCGGAGGTCGCCATTGATTTGACTGATGGGCTGAGGTTTAGTGCTCTGGCTAGTATTTCCGTAATTTGTCGAGTGCCTTCGCTGTTTTTGACATCTTCGGCGATTTTATTGGTATCAACCGAATCTATATATTCCGAAAAAGGAACAGACTCCTTGAAGGAAATATCCACATCGTCGAAAACATCCTCCACTGCACTTTCCTGTGTATACAGCACTGTGATAGCTCCGTTAACCCCGTCACCCGCAAGTTGAGTAGCCAGCACAATTTCACAAAACTGTGTTGATTCATTCATCGCACCATCCCAAAAGCAAACCGTGTCCCCTGTAACTACTGTGTAAAGCGCCGACGAAACGGAGTAAGCCCCTTCGCCAAGCGTCGTCACATCTGACCATAAAACATAAATGATGCCGTCTTG
Source organism: uncultured Eubacteriales bacterium (assembly GCA_964568955.1). Taxonomy (GTDB): domain Bacteria; phylum Bacillota; class Clostridia; order Oscillospirales; family Acutalibacteraceae; genus UBA1447. The sequence continues at coordinate 13,815 of CAZMSM010000030.1, forward strand.
AAGCTCGACCGTACGGACTTCGTCCTTGTGTATCCTAAAAGAGAACTCACGTACTGCGTCACTTTCACCGCTAAAGGTGATTAAGCTGCTTTTTATCACAAACTTGTAATGACCGCCCGCTGTGTAAGGCACCACAGGCGTAAGTGTATAAACGCCGCGGTTACCGGAAATATTGAAAGCGGGAATTTCACCAACATAGGCTGAAAATTCAATATAATCGGAAAGGTTCCCCCCTGTCAGCCCAACAGAGGAAACAAACGAAAATGAAATGTTCGGGTCACAATCCTCGATATACTTCGTAGGCTCCTCGTACTGTTTGAGCTCGTTATCCTTTTCGATATAGGATGCATACAGTGTCATATTCGAGTTGATAGCCGAGTCGGCGTAAAAATTGACCGTCAACGCTTTGTCGGTAAACCAGCCGGTGAAAGCATAGTTGTATTTGACAGGTGTGGGCACTACACTAAGCGTACCGCCTTTTTCGATTTTCACCGGCCTGATTTCACTCCCGCCTTGCGTTTCGAAGGAAACGGTAATTCGATTGTCCAAATCAAGCCATTGCCTGAGCAGATTGATAATCACTCTTAAAAAATAAATTGTCTTTTCTATCAAAAATTTGACAAAATTAATGCCCACTTTTACGGGATCCAGCTTTTTAGCGGAAGTTTGGGAGGCAGAAACATTACTGTCCGTATGACTCGCGTTGATCGCACCTGCAGGAATAATCGACACCAGCATGATTGTGCAAAGAAGAATACAAAGCATCTTTTTTAACGTTTTCATCTGTTTCTCTTCCTTTCAAAGCTTAACTCATCTATCATATTGTTGAAAGTTGTTGACGTTTATTCACATTTATTGTTATGTTTTTGCAAAACTATTGTACACCCACACTATTAATGTGTCAACTTTTTTTATTACAAAAAATAGTGCTTGATTGTCAATAAAAAAAGCCGCTGAAACAAGGATAATTTCCCTTGTTTCAGCGGCGCATTAATTTGGCTCTGTTTATGCTTGTAGAAGAGTTCCGTGACTTACCGTCACCAACAACTAATTACCCAACATCATTTTTATCATACTCGGCGATGAAATACGGATGGTTAGGGTCGTAAACGGTCATTGTCACCGGGTTTTCATTATATCCGCAGGGGCGCCGCTCGCTGCCGGTCGTTTTCGTTAGTGTATCGCCGAGTTTAAGCCTGTAATCGTCATATATTTTTGTTAGCTCTTCAACAATATCCGGGTTTTCATCATATACATTCTTTTCCTCCGATATATCCGTACACAGGTCATACAAAAGTTTTTCCATCTTGCCGTCTTTGAAAAAGTGCAGTTTCCAGTTGCGCTTTCTGACCGCTTCAAGCCTTGAGTTGGAAGAATAGTAAATAAACTCGTCGCGCGGTGACGCGGTGCCGTTTAGAATCGTATCCGTCAAATCAAAACCATCTATTTTCTGCTCACCCATCTTTTCGCCAAGGATTGCGGCAAGTGTGGGTAAAAGGTCTATTTGGCTAATCATTTCATCATTGAGCGAAGGTTTTACTCTCCCCTTCCAGTACATGATAAACGGAATACGCTGCCCGCCCTCCCAAGTAGTATGCTTCCTGCCCCTTAAAGGATAATTACTTGCGCCGCGGTCAGCTCTGGAGCCGTTGTCGGAGGTGAAAATGACAATGGTATTGTCTAGCAAATCCAGTTTTTCCAACTCAAAAATCACCGCGCCGCTCGCCCAATCGGCAGAAGCGACGCAAGCGCCGAAATCACCGTTTTCAGATTCCCTAACAAACCGATCTGCCGCATAGTGTGGCAGATGCACATGCATTTGAGCGAAATATAAAAAGAATTTATTGTTTTGGTTTGCTCTGATAAACTCAACACATTTTTCCACATAGCGTTCGGTGAGCGCGCGCTGGTCGGGCTGTTCTTCAATCACTTCATTACCGACAATCAGCGGTAGCGGAGGTGATTTTATTGGATCAGTCCGCCCAATCATCCTGCCCATATCGTTACTGTAGGGCAACCCAAAGTAGCTGTCGAACCCGAACTCGCAGGGCAAAAATTCCTTTTGGTCACCACAGTGCCATTTGCCGACTATTGCGGTGGCGTAGCCTGCGTTTTTGAACAACTGCGGCATGGTGAATTCATCCTTGCTCAACCCCAACGGGTCGGCAGGGAAAAGCACCCGGTCAATGCCTACGCGAGGCGGGTAGCAACCGGTAAGCATCGCCGCTCTCGAAGGGGAGCATACGGGCGAAGCTGCATAACAGGAGGTAAACACCATGCTTTCTTTCGCGAGCTTGTCGGTATAAGGTGTTTTGTTTGTTTTGCTACCGTAGCAACCCAAATCACCGTAACCCAAATCGTCGCAATTGATGATGACTACATTTGGTTTGATATTGCTCATTGATAGCCTCCTGATTCGTTAACAGTTATACGTGGTATGTATCGGCGTTTAAAGAAAAAAATTCTTTAGGGACGAACTGCCTTCGCCCGCGATTTGATAACATCGTTAGTTTTTAAAATTATATCACAATAGTCTCTACTTTTCCATAAGAGGTACCATTTCATTTTCTAATCGAGATAAATGGTTGAGATTTTATTTTGGGTGCAATGAATAATACTTGAATATGCGGAAGAACATCTGCGCGACAAATTTAGGTGCTGTTCCTGTATCGCTCGCAAGAATGGGATAAGTTTTTAGGGAAGTTTTTAGCACAAATCTAATTGCATTTCTATTGTCCATGTTATATAATCATCAAAGGTTCCCCGTTTTGAAAACTACTAGAGTTGATAAAAATTTTTGTTGACAAAATGGCTAATCCACCTTATACTAAATATAGTGATTGAGTTGCGGAAACCTGTGAGGCCCGCAAACAAAGGAGTTCCTGCGGGAACTCCTTTTCACATATTTATGGTTGTGAGGTAAAATATGCCTGTTTCACAAAAGAAGCCAAAGCCATTTCTCTCGTACTCACAACAAATAGATAAACTAATGAATGATAAAAACCTACAAATCAGCAATAAAGCTTATGCAGAAGAAACCCTTAAACACATAAGCTATTTCGCATTGATCAGCGGTTATAAAGATCTTTACCAAAATCCGACTACAAAAAAATATAAAGACGGCACATCCTTTGAAGAGATTGTTGCCTTATATAAATTCGATGAAAATCTCAGAGAGTTATTTCTCAAGTATCTACTATTTTTTGAGATTAACATGCGTTCACTGATTTCATATTATTTCACACAAACACACGGTGTACTTCAATCTGCCTATCTTACAACTACAAACTTTGATTTTACTGCATCTAAAAAAACGCGTGTTTTGAAATTAATTGATATCTTCAATAAAGCTATAACCTCAAAAGATTGCGCTTACATAAAATATCAAAGAGATACTTACAACAACGTTCCGCTTTGGGTATTGGTTAAAGAGCTTACTTTTGGAAATATCTCTATTATGTATTTTTGTTTGTCGCAAAGCATGCAAAGTAAGATTAGTAAAAACTTCGATAAAATTAACGAATCAGATATGGCTCAATACCTTAAAGTATTGTCAAAGTTTAGAAACGTTTGTGCGCACAACGAGCGCCTTTTTTCATATCGTACAAGAGATTCAATCCCAGATACAACACTTCATCGAAAACTGGAAATACCAAAACAAGGGACTCAGTTTGTCAACGGAAAACAAGACCTATTCGCCGTTGTTATTTCATTAAGATACTTTTTACCTTCTGATGAGTATCTACTGTTTAAAAGAAAACTAGGGAGCATTATTTCAGATTTTTGCCGACAAACAACGCATGTTACCGAGGCAGATTTGCTCAAACAAATGGGTTTTCCAAATAATTGGAAAAACATATCAAAGTATAAGCCATAAACTAAGAGCGCACAAATTTGTGCGCTCTTAGTTTATGGCTTTACCAAAAAATGATACGAACATGAGACTTTCCGGTGCTAATGTGCAAATAACAATATAAATTATTCAACGGCCACCGGCACCCATTTGTTCATTAAAATATCGTCCCGGTAAACCTGCTCCGTAAGAAGGTTCACTGCATAAAAATCTTCTCGTACAAAATGCTCTTCATGGTCTGTACCCACAGCAATCACATAGTATTCTTTGCCATCGATGGTGGTGGTACCTCCATCGAATAAAACTTTCATACCCATGTCTAATTGTTCTCTTATCTCCTTTACTCTGCTTCTGACGAATTCAAAAATCAAAGCTTGAGTTTTCGCCTCGTCATTCAAAATGCTCCCGGGATGATTTTCATTGTCTGCGTTCACGACATCTATAAGATTACCGGCTTCATCCGTTGTCACAAGATAAACCCTGCCTTTTGTCATATCATCCTCTGAAATGTACAGTATCGAGCCTTCCACAATGTCATAAAGCACACTTTCGGTCACATCGTTTTCATAAAGAGTCATTGCTTCGGGGTACATCGCTGCGTAATCTAAATTCGGGGGTGTCCACCGGACGTCATCAAGCCAAAGGCTTTCCTTTTTGGCATCCATGCCCCAATAAACCGCATAGAACTCTTGGTTTTTGTGGGGAGTAAGTTTTTGTTTTTCCCCGCTTACCTTTTCACAGATTATTTCGTCAGGCAAAACCCGCTCATCCTCCGGGTCGTCGTTCGTCGCCAGAAGGTTAAAGACGGAATCCAAGTTACCGACAAAAAATAAACCCATTACACGCTTCCCGTCATAAACAGTCCGATGAAGGAATAAAAATTTTCCACCCGTGTCAACTGTATCCGTAAGCTCAAAAGAAATCATGTCAGGGGCTTGATCTTGCTTTGCATGTATCCTATTAAGACTTATTTTGCCTTTGTAGTCCGCTTTGGCTTCATCTGTCAATAAATCATAAAACGACAAATCAACATTTTGTTTTTCGTCAATACGCATTTTTAGAACAACGTTGCTCTTATTTGTAATACTGCAAACCCAGTCGCCTGTAAGGTACTCCTTTATACCCTCCAAAGTGCTTAAGTTCGGTGCTGATATTGGTTTGCTTTCGACCGTGTTTGAATTCATCGTTGAGTCGGGTTGGGAAATACGAGTGCTACAACCACCCAAAATCACCATACAGACAAGCAATACTGCTATCCCCTTGCGTTTCATCGTATTTCACCCCCCTAGAATTTTCCCGCGCCATTTGACGAACCGCCACTGCCGCTAGACGACCTCGAACTTGGTGGAGTCTTTTCTATTTTTGTGCGGGTTTCGCTCCTGGAAACAAATTGGTCTACCTTCATCGTCAGATTGGGGCCGCTATCGGTCATAAAATTGTCTGCCGTGCGCTGAGATACGGCGGTTTTCATCTGCCCTAAGAATATAAAGCACACCACGCCTGCGATAATCAAAGGTACCAGTATGACGATGGCAAGCCTTATCCAGAATGAGCCCTCACTGCTTTCCTGTGCAAGTTCTTCGTTGGTGTCCACATCAAACGGCGTACCGTTTTCAGCCGTCTTTAAAAGCTCGGCCGTTTGGTTGAGATAGGCGTAAAAGGCATCATAATAATTGTTTTCGCCAAGCTGCGGTAAAAGGTAGTCGTCTTCCAAAACACCTTTTCCGTAGTCTGTAAATGCTGTGTTGCCGGCCCCGACCGTTGTAAACGTGTAATCCCGCTCTTTCATGCTGATAAATAACATCAATCCGCTTTTATCCGCACCATAGCCAAAGTCGTATTCATCATAAACAGCCCTCGCAATGTCAACAATGTCGCCCTCACCTTTATCCTCAATAATCACGATGCTCACTTCACATTGATATTTGTCGGTTATCTCTTGGGCTAACTCATTAAGCTTGGAATTTTCATCTTCCGATAGCAATTCAACTTCGTCGTAGACCAAATCAAGTTGTGCCGCCTGAACCGGTAGAAGCATAACAAGGGTAATGGAGAGCATTAATAAAACCAATGCAGTTATCTTTTTCATTCCAAATACCCCCCTCATAATAAGATGATGCCAAGCAGCACCATCAGCGGCAATGAAATGCCGGCAAACCAGGCAAAAAACTTGCCTCGGTCAACAGGCAAATCGCCAATAAGCTTACCGGTTTGCCCGTTCATCGCAAAAAGAAAATCTTTGCCGTTCCACTTGGTGTTGAGCATCCATACCGGAAGAAAGGCATATTTTACGTCACCCGGCTGAATGTCGATATCAGAAGATTCTACGCTCTTGCTTTCATAGCCGGTTACTGTTGAGGCAAAGGATTCTTCCGTACTTGTACGGATTCGACTATTGGCGCGTTCACTGCAAACGTCTGCTTCCACATCATATTTATCCGCCAGATAGCCCGGTAGGTAGGCGGAGGAAAAAGGCACAAGTGCAGTGTAATCGAAAGGTTCTATTGCATCCATATGTGCATCGGGCATTTTGGTGGACCCATCCACGGGCACCTTTTCAAATGCGATGTCACCCTGCCGCACCACATGGTAAGTCTCCGTAACCGTTACCTCTTCGTCGCCTTCTGTGTAAGTATCTTTTTTGGTTGCACGGTAGCGGATGTCCGCATCGCTCTTTCCATCAAACAACCAAAACGGAACATAAACGCCCTTGATGTCATCCACTTTATTTTCAGCCGAAAAAGACTTTGGTAAGAATTTTTTGCCTTTATAGTGTTTTTTGAGGGCCGCTTTGGCAGCCTCTTTATCCATTTTGAAGGGAATGACAAAATCCGGCCTGAGCATCCCGGTAAATTGACCGGGCACAACGGTTGGATTGTTACAATAGGGACAAGAAGTGGCGGCGGTGGTATCATCACAAATAATTTGTGCACCGCACGAAGGGCAACCGTATGCACGCATGTGTGCAGCTTCTTCACCGCCCCATTCATCCGTCACAAATTCCCAGTCGGGCTCACTTTTCGCATCCAGCGTCGCTTGCTCTTTATCGGCATACAACAATTCCATTGCTGCTACCTCAAAGGCTTCGCCGCAATACTCACATGCAAGTTTTCCATTATCACTTGAAAAATGAAGTGGTCCCGTACAAGACGGGCATTGATAGTTTGTTACCTCTATGGCCACAGGATTTCCTCCTCATACTATTTTATGTTATGCCCAAGGGTCAGCTGAAACAGGGATGCGAATATCACTCAGAAGCATTTGATCCCATAGGAACCACTCGCCGCTCGACTCTTTTTTTCTTATTTGTACCGGGCGAGGGCTATCCGCGCCGCTTGATTGCAAGTAAAGTTTAGCATACCCTGCTTCATCAAAACTCGTCGGTACAGTGGATACGGTTACCGTATAAGGCTCGGTGGGTTCATATCCATTCGCGGGTGAGCTTCCATCAAAATAGGAAAAAGGCAAATACTCTTTCCCCCTTAAACGATCACTGATAAACTGTATGTCCCGTACAGAGAGCCCTTGGGGACCTTTCAGAAGATTCATCATTTCTATCGCAACATCTTTATCTGTCGGCCACAGGCATAGTGCGGGTATTAACAGGGCCGCAGCATAATGAGGCTCCTGCAAGCCTGCTTGAGGCAAGGCACGAAGCATCTCCGGAGTCGTTGGGAGTTTTTCTAAAACGACTTGCCAAGATTGTTTACCTGTTTGCTTGTTCGTATTCCACTGCATACATATTCCTCCTTAAAATACAAAAAGGTCAACAGGAATATATGAATCAACTATATTCCTGTTGACCGGCTACTATTACCCTTGCATCGCACCGCCGCAAAACTCACAACATCCGCTTGCATCCGGGATGGTGGTGGCCCCGCAGTAGGGGCATAGTTGCGCTACTTTGGGTGCTTTGGCAGCGGCCGCGTTTTCACGTACTTCCCGGCGAACTTCGGTAAGAGCCGTTTTTATCTCATTTGCTTGCCGCTCCATTTCCCGATATTCCACCGAACCGCGCATATCAACACGTCTGTCGTTGATTTTAAAGCTAATCTCATTAAACCAAGGCGAGTTGACATGAATAGTAATATGAAAATCATAGTCATAATCATACCTGGGCGGGCTATAGCCGACTTCCCTCCCTTCTGCGTCCTTGCGCTTCTCCTCTGTTCTGCTTTCACGTATTTCTGTTTGGCAACCGGTCACCTGAGAAAAATTGATCACATCAGGATTATCGTTCTGCCAGTTACCGGAAGATGTTACAATAAATTTGCCGGCATCTTCATCCAACAGTACCATGGTATTTCCTCCAATGGTGCGAGTAGCATGAAAAGCAGCAACCTGGTTCTTATTGTCCTCTCGATATGCTAAGTGCTCTTTAATTTCCGAAAGACTTGTTTTGCGTCGGTCGGTTGTGAAGGGGGAAAGTAGGCTTGCGCAATCCTTACACATATTCCCATCCTCAAGTTTTCGGTTACCTAAAAGACCAATCTTTTCTCCACAAATATCGCAGTATTTTTTGTCAAAAAGTCCCATAGTGAGCCTCCTACAATATAATTATGATACATCCCCGTCATCAAAAGGATCCCCGCATTCCGGGCAGAACTTTGGCGGAGCGGATTTGTCTTTTGGTTCCCAACCACACTTGTCGCACTTGTATTGTGGAACGCCGGCAGGCTTTGCTTTGCCACACTCGGCACAGAACTTGCCTTTGTTTGTGACACCGCAGCTACACGTCCAACCGTCTGCTTGCGGCTGTGGTTTGCCACACTCGCTACAGAACTTGCTTGTGTTCCCACTATGACCACAAGCACACGCCCATCCGGCGGGAGCCGCGGTCTGTGCAGGCGGTTGTTGCTGTTGCTGTTGTTGCTGTTCTTGCCCCATTTGAAACAGGTTTTGGGCGTTTGTTCCACCCGCCTGCCCTGCCATGTTCATCCCCATGAAAGCCATAGCCGGGCCTGCGCCTTCGTTGGCTGCCGCACTTTGCATGGCTGCCGCCTGGGCACCGACCATATGTGCTGCCGCCATTGTGGGATTGCGAAATGCAGCATTGCGTTGTAGCTCTTTTATCATCTTTTCATCTTCATCACTGGCTTTCACAGAGGAAACACCGAATGATACGATTTCAAGACCACGCAAGTCACTCCACTTTTCGCTAAGAACACCATTTAGTGCTGTTGCAAGCTCCATCGTGTGACCCGGCAATGCGGAATAGCGAATACCCATCTCACTTATTTTTGCAAACGCAGGTTGCAGGGCTGTCATAAGCTCACTTTTAAGCTGCCCATCGATGGTGTCGCGTGTGTAGTCATCGGAAATGTTGCCGCAGACATTCGTATAGAAAAGAATGGGATTCATAATGCGATAGCTGTATTCGCCGAAACAGCGAATTGAAATATCAATATCAAGCCCGACATTACTGTCTATCACGCGGAAGGGAACCGGGCTTGGGGTTCCATATTTGTTGCCGATTAACTCTTTGGTGTTAAAATAGTACACGCGGGTGTCCTTACCCGGGCTCCCACCGAACTTGAAACGCGCCCACACGCTTTGTAGGGATGCACGCGCATTTTCACCTAAATTACCCCCGGCAAACAGCGACGGTTCGCCCCCCACGTCAAAGGTATACTCGCCGGGTTCGGCACAAAGGTCAAGCACTTTACCTTGCTCGACGATAATCATGCACTGCCCGTCTGCTACGGCTATCCCCGAGCCGTTTGAAATGATGTTTTCCTCCCCTTTTGTGTTGGATGAACGGCCCGTGACACGCTTTTGTCCTTTGGTGACCATTACGTTTTCACGAAGAGAATCACAGTAGAAGAACTCCTTCCACTGGTCAGCCAAAACGCCGCCACCGGCACCCAATGCAGCTTTGATTAAGCCCATGAAACATTTCCCCTTTCGGTTTACGATTTTAATCTGTCAATTCCATATCATTGCACATCATAAATATTTCTTCCGCTTTTCCGGTTTTCCCAGTAAGAAGAATAGCCCAATTGCTCTTATTTGAGTTTAAGGGTATTCAGTATTTCCACTATAAGTGGGTTATCTATTTCAATATTACGGTAGTTGCCTTCTCCGTTTGCCCTGACTTCTACATAAGCGTCATCGCCATCCGCGGTCTTGTAGTAAGCAGCCAGGAAATATGTAGTATCACCTTTGAAGGGGCCTTCTTTCGCGTCCCAGATTTTTACTGCTTTATAAGTCAAATTGCCGTAGGTAAACTCTTCGCCAATCTCCGACTCCAATGAGCCGGTAAAGTCATTCGTCCTGACACATTCATTTGCAGCATCGTCTAAGGATTTAATCATTCTGGTCGTGGAAAACGCAATATGCCCGGCTCCGGTATTGCCCACGCCAAAATCGACTCTCACGGAATTGTCGTATGCATCGTATAGCTCATAATCAAGACCTTTGGGGATGGTTACAACAGACAAAGCTGATTCTATTACCGCCGCTCCCGTCCCACGGTCACCTTTTTTAATGCTTTCTCCAACAACTAGGACGCCCGAGCCTGCGTCACTTTGTGTCGTGCCGTCAGAAATGCCATAATCTGCGGCCGATGTAGTTATTTTACCACCGTCAGTGGTCGTGTCTGCATCCCCGGAATTGCCACAAGCAGCTAAGGAAAATAGTAGGGCGGCTACAAGAAACAAAGCCAAATATTTTTTACGCATAATAATACCTCCTAAAATTTTTAGCGATGTATTTTCACTAATGGTACGATTATAGCACTGTGACGGATAAAGTCAAGTGATAATGACTAAAAGTATGTGTCAAGTAAACGTGGGCAAAAATATTTCAGCACTCAAAACTGATA
>CAZMSM010000031.1:0-23798 GCA_964568955.1 uncultured Eubacteriales bacterium
AATATAACGGCAAAGAAATCGTGGCTATCACTGCCGTAATAAACGCAAGCATATTTCCGCCTGCACCCCAAACCATAAAATCAAAATAGGAAAAGTATTCGATTTTAGTTTCTGTTGGGCTTATAGCAAATCGAAGTGGTACACCAATCGGCAATGCCATTAAGACGACAGCCGCTAACGTGAGTAGCAAGGAAAACCCTATTGTCTTTTTCATCCCTTCGCCTCCTCAAAACTCATTTTTCAATCTACGCTCATCTGTAAAGTGTTATCACTTTACAGATGAGCTTTTATTTTATTCCCAGTAAACACTCAGCTAATAATCGCCAATAATTGTCAACGACACCAAATTACTAAAACCCGCCGCCCGGTGCTCGTGATGGGCCCATTGTGAAGACCATTGACCCACCGTTGGCAATCTGTGCGTGCGTAATGGAGGGTGCCTGCAGTCTTACACCGTTGAGCGTCACCCCTTGCACATAAATATTTTCAGCCGACTGATTTTCGGCAATGACGCTGAGCGTTTTACCGGTACCGAGGTTTATTACCGCCTTGTCAAGGTTCGGTGAGCCTATCCAGTAACGGTCCGTGCCGGCAACCGGGTACAAGCCCATTGCGGAAAGAACATACCAGGCGCTCAGCGTTCCGCCGTCATCGTTGCCGTCCAGACCGTTTACATCCGTGCTGTGGCGCTCGGCCAGTGCCCAGCGCGCCCATTTTTGCGTAAGTTCCGGCCGTCCTGCATCATTAAAAAGATAAATCGCATGCATATCGTGCTGATTGCCCTGCCAGTAACCGCCGCCGGGGTTGAGTGCCGCGCGGGTTTTACTGCTATCTTTCATAAAGGTGTTTAACTCTTTTACAAAATATTCTCTGCTGCTGAAAAGGTTGATAAGCCCTTGCGTATCATGCACAGCTGTCCAGCGCCACTGCCGCGCGCTGCCTTCGCAATATGCTCGGGACACTTTCACGGGCAATAGTTCATCGTAATAGCTTGTAAAGTTCGGTAACAGAGGTGTCACCCAGGAGCCATCGCTATTGCGCCCCTGGAAGTACTGCGTCGCGGGATTGAATATATTTTTGTAACCCATGGATTGCTCTGTAAATAATGCGGCATCATCGGTTTTCCCCAAAGCGTTAGCCAAAAGAGCCGTACTGCCGTCCGCCCAAGCAAGCTCCAGCGTTTTACTTACCGATATTTTTTGAAGGTCCGCCGGGACATACCCGTAATCTTTGAACGCCTGAATTTCCAACTGCTCTCGGGCTCCTTGGTCCAAGATTTGGAGCGAGGTGTTTTTCATGTAGCCGTAAGCTTCCTCCACTTCAAAATCCGTAATCCCTTTTAGGTAACTTTCCGCAATAACCATATTGGCAGGTGTGCCGAACATGGAACCCGATTCCCCGGCACCCGAAGGCCAGCGCGGCAACTTACCGTCAATGCGCGCCATGCACACAAGGCTTTTAAGGCAGTCCCGCTGTATGTCGGGTGCTATTAAATTCAGCAACGGATGTTCTGTCCTAAAAGTATCCCAAATAGACATGTCGGTACGGTAGGTAAACCCATCAGCCGTTGAAACCGCCCCATCAAATCCAAGGTACTGCCCGTTTACATCGGTAAAATCGGTCGGCATCATCATTGCGTGGTACATTGCGGTATAAAATATGGTTTTAATTTCCGGATCCGGGGTTTCAATTTTTATTCGAGAAAGCGATGTGTCCCAAGTGTCGCGCGAGGCATCTCTGACCTGTTCAAAATCAAGTGATCCCGCCTCGGTGTCCAGATTTTGTCTCGCGTTTTCCAAGCTCACAAAGCTGATACCGATTTTTAGTTCAACCGGTTTGTTTTTGATATTGCCAAAGTTGATGTCTGCACCGGCATCTGTTCCGCTACCGGTCGATTCTGTGCCGCCTTGGCTGCTGGTGCCATCGCCCCATGTGGCGTAGGATTCAAACGGTGTGTCAAAGCGTGCCACAAAATAGCCTTTGAGCCCGCCATATCTGCCTGTAAAAGCTGTGAATATACGCCCTTCACCCGTCACTTCCATTGTCTCGGGATGAATATTTATTTTGCCTTCGGTTGCACGCCCATCCCTGAGGAAGCTTGTTGCGTCAATAAATAAATGTGCGTCTTTGCTCGAACCAAAGGTGTAACGGTGCACACCGGCATGGTTAGTAGCGGTGAGTTCAGCCAGGCAATCAATCGCCGGCAAGTTGACGGCATAATAACCGGCGGTAGCCACTTCCCCATCATGGGTAAACAAAATCGGCTTTTTCAGCCTGTCGGCCGGGTTTGCATTGCCAATTGCGGGCGTAACCCTGAAATGACCCATATCGGTAGCCCCCGTGCCCGAAAGCCTGGTGTGGCTAAAGCCCCAAAGGTAGTTGTGGCCGTAATAGTAGCCTGCCGTTCCACAGGTAAAAGGGTTGATACCGGCGGGAAAGGTCGTGTCCGGGCTCAACCTCACCAACCCAAAAGGTGTCGTGGCTCCGGGGAAAAGCATACCGCTCACCCAAGGGTAACCGCCTGTGCCAATAAAGGTGTCCACCCATTGACCGTATTCGCCGGGCTCGGCATCCGGCATAACGAGGGATTTCAGCCCCTCTCCCGTTGAAAATAGTGCTGAGATAAAGATAACGAGAGACAACACCATACTTGTTAACCTGTTAAAAATTACCGCCATTTTTCACCCTCCTGTTTTTAAAAGCGTGTTCGGAAAACTTTGTTGTTCGGTAAATATTATTATATCAAAATCAATATTACAGTTCAACACAAATATTTTAACCATTTGTGCTGTGTAAACCACTTCAGAAAAAAGGGCTTCGATTTAAAACTAAATCGAAGCCCTTGCCACTGATTGAGGTCCCAGAAATATGTTGAAAATTATAACCCTAAAAGTTGTTCCAGTTTATCCCGGTCAAAGCCAATGACGAGTGTTGTGTCCACATCAATAACAGGCACTTGTTTTTGCCCTGATTTTTCAATCATCGTATTGGCTGCTTGCCTGTCCTTTGAGACGTCGTGTTCGATAAAGGATATTTTGTTTGCCTTGAGAAACTCTTTTGCCATCTTGCACACCGGGCATTCGGGAAGGCCATAGACAGTTACTTCCATAGTAATACACGGCGTTGCCTTGACCGATCGTAATCGACAACGGGCAACACGTGTTTTCACCTCTTTCTTTTTGTTTTATAAGGGCTGACCCGGGCACGATTTACCCCAGCAGCTTAATGATATCGTCCCTGATGGCTTCCGGCGTCGTGGCGGAAGCATAGCGTTTGACCACTTGACCGTCCCTGTCAACCAAAAACTTGGTAAAATTCCATTTGATATTCTTACCGGCGATGCCGCCTTTTTCTTTCTTCAAATACTGATAAAGCGGTGCGGCATTGTCTCCGTTGACATCGATTTTTTCAAAGATGGGGAAGGAAACGCCGTAGTTCAGCACGCAAAAATTCCGGATTTCCTCATTGGTTCCGGGGTCTTGGTTGGCAAACTGGTTGGATGGAAAACCCAAAATTTCAAGCCCTTTTTCGGCAAGGTCCGTATAGAGCTTTTCCAACCCTTCAAACTGGGGGGTAAAACCGCATTTGCTGGCTGTGTTGACAATCAGCAAAACCTTGCCCTTAAAATCTGACAGGGCAACCTCATCCCCGTAGCTGTCTTTGACCGTAAAATCATAAATGCTCATTTTCGGCTCCTTTCTTTTTTCACACAGTTGGATACGCTAAATATAATTCCGACACGCCTATTATACTCGTTTTGAACGTATTCATCAACAATTTTTAATATACTGATTTAATCGGATTTTAATTGGCAACTTTCATGTCGTCAAAGCCACCGCACTTTAGTTCCGCAAAACGTACTGATTATTTTGGGATAGTGGTATGATTAAGACGATTCGAACTGTAATAGATTTTGCAACACTAGCAAGAAAAAGCGCTTTTTATGGTGAAAATTATGTTGCATATCGTCTTTTTGAATCCGATTAAGAATAATAAGGAGTAAATGAATTGGGCGCTACACAAAATAATAATCCTGTTAAACAGCAGTTGTTTGACTTGGATCTTTCAGCCAATATTTACACGGCGACACGCATGAAAAAATGGAATCAAGTTTTTCGAACTTCCGTCGTTTTAAAACAAGATGTTCAGCCCGAAATACTTTCACAAGCAATTTCCGATCTCCAAAGCCGTTTCCCCACCTTTTACGTTCAGTTAAAAACCGGCTTCTTGCGGTACAAACTAAGGCCAACCCAAAATGAAGACTTTTTGGAACTTGAGAAAGACTATCCTTGCCGCCCTATGCACATAGGGTCAGGGCAAAAGCCGATGTTCCGTGTGTTATATTTTAAAAAACGAATATCCGTTGAGTTCTTTCACTTGGTTACGGACGGTAGCGGGTCCCTCGTCTATCTAAAGACTCTGCTCGCAAGGTACTTTGAACTGTTAGGCTGCCAAATTGAAAAAACACAAGGTGTTCTTGATATCAACGAAGAACCCAAAGAATCCGAAACAGAGGATTCTTTTCGAAAGATATTCAATTGTAAAGAAGAAAAAGCACCCAGAGGGGAAGCTGCAGCATATCAGTATCGACCTGAGAAAAAGAAGAATTACTTAAAAATCATCAGCGGGCAGATATCCGTCGACCAACTCAAACACATTACAAAACCAACAGGTGCGACCATAACGGAATACCTTGTGGCCGTTTACATTTATGCATTTTATCAAAATATGTTGCCAAATAAAAGCAAAAAACCCATTAAAATAAGTGTGCCGGCAAACCTTCGTCGTTTGTTTGACTCGGAGACCCTGAGGAATTTTTCTTTGTTTGCAAACGTGGGTATTGATCCACAAAGTCGCGATTACACCTTTGATGAAATCCTTTCGGAAATAGTGCCGAAAATTAAAAAAAGCCTCAGCAAGGAAATGCTTAGTAGGATGGCATCCACAAATGTAAGTGACAGCAACCTGTTGATATTTCGCCTTGCTCCCTTGCTTTTAAAAAGACTGATTTTAAAGATTGGGGCTGCCATTTATGGGTCACGGCTCATGACCTCATCACAAACTAATTTGGGTATCATAACAGTTCCACCGAGGATGGAAGAGCATGTAGACCATTTTGAGATGCTGATAGGTGAAATATTAAAAAACGCCCTTAACTGTGCAACAATTACCTATCAAGATACCATCGCTATCACCTTTACCTCGACAAGTGCAGTTACCGATATACAACGGTTTTTCTTCGCTTTTCTTGCCGAGCAAGGTCTCCATGTAAGCATTCAAAGCAACGTTTAAAAACAATGATGAGGGAGGATTCATAATGCGCTGTACTTTCTGCAATGTAGATTTAGAAGATACACAACAATTTTGCCCCTTGTGCGCAAAGCCGGCTGTAGACGAAAAGCCGCGCACCGTTCGCCTTACAAACCCTTACCCGCCACAAGAACCTTCAGCACCAGGGAATGCTAAAAAACAATAAAAATCGCCCGGAAGCATTATGATATGCTCCGGGCGTTCCTTATTGTTTGAACGGCACTTTAAAGCCTAATATCCGTATCCGTTTTGAATTTTCCATTCATTATTCTGCCGCTGTTTACAAGAACAATAAATGCCCCTATGTTATGGAGAAATGCCCCTGCAATTGCGCTGATGGCCCCGCTTGCGGCGAGGAAAATCATCATAAAGCTTATTGCAAAGGCAATGATAATGTTTTGGTATATGATTCCTCTTGTCTTTTCTGCCAGTTTAATTATAAAAGGTATGTTGTCAAGATTATTGTTCATAAGAGCAATATCTGCGCTTTGTATTGCCGTGTCAGACCCCATTGCGCCCATGGCTATGCCTACATCTGCCTCCGAAAGAGCAAGGGCGTCATTGATGCCGTCGCCGACAACCGCAACCGTATTGTCTTTTTGGGCTAACTTGACCTTTTCAAGTTTCTGTTCCGGGAGCAGCTCACAGTACATGGTATCAATTTTTACGACATCCACAATTCGCTGTGCGCTGACACAGTTGTCACCCGTGAGCAAACATGTTTCCTTTATCCCAAGTTTTTTAAGCTCCGCTACCGCTTCTTGCGCACCTTTTCGCTGAACATCACGGAAAAGAATACAGCCCAAGACCGAGGCGTTTTTAATTATCCAACTGGTTGTACCGTCAAGCTCATATTCATCTGTAACTTCGTAGCCGAGTGACGATATGTAACGGTAATTGCCGATATATATATTGTCGTTTCCTCTTGAACCCTTAACGCCTTTACCGATCATTTCGGTAACTTCATAATCTTTTTCATATTCCCTATCTCCGCACAAAAGCATAATTGATTTTGAAGTCGGGTGTAACGAACTGTTGGCTACATTTGTGCTTCAATAGGTATGTTTGCATTGCCTCGACTGCATGTATACCCAGTCTCTCTCTTTTGCGTCCGTATTTTTTCGCCACCCCTTGATCCGTTACGAAGGCCACATGGTATGTGCGCGACCGGTCTAGCTCTTCATTTCCGACGAATACTTGTTGGATGCGTTGAACGAATGGGTTTTCAATTTTCGCATACACCGTGAGCCCAAGCCCTCGTTTGACATACCCACCCATTTGATCGTATGGATCTACCGCAAACGTTCTCTCCAGATTCTCTTCCAGCATCTCGCTCAATTCATCACCGGTCAGTTCAACCGTTCCAATCGGTGGGTCCATCGGGGTGATATTATAAAGGTCGTTCAGCGTAACCGGGCCGGGAACGACGGGCGCACCATATCGCCATCCGTTTGAAAAGGCAAGCTCGGCACCCGAGGCTTCCAGAACCGCTTCCAAGAGGAAATTGTCCATGGTTGTTTCCAACATTTTAGCGCGGTTGAGCGCCGTCACAGTCTCACCGACAACCTTATTGAGCTGTGCCTTATAAGGCGAAAGCACGCCTTCGATAATTTTTGTCATAGCAGGGTCCGGTTGGATACCGACTTCTACCTCAATCAATTGATGCTCATAACTTGTAATTTTACCGTCAGTCAATTCCAGCTCGATGCGACCAAGAAATGAACCGTGGCAGCCCGATTGAATGACCAGTGTATCCCCTTGATGAACAGGGTGGTTAATTCGATTATGCGTATGCCCGCTCAGGCAAAGGTCCACGCCCCGCACTTGCGACAGAAGCTTCATGTCCTGAGGGAAGCCGAGGTGGGAAATCAAAATAACCAGCTCTACATGCTCTTGTGTGCGCAGCGTATCTATGACCAAAGGCAGCTCTTCTCTGCCCAAGGTAAAGCGCACCCCCTCACTGAAGGAATCCGGCATGGTCTTGTCAATAATATTGGACGCAATACCAACAAGGCCGACGCGTAAACCGTCCATTTCTTTTACCATGTAAGGCGGGAAAATCAACTCGTTTGTCACTTTATCAAAAATATTGATCGCCAACATCGGAAAATTCAGTTCTGCTACCCGCTTTTTCAAAACCGACGGGCCAAATCCAAATTCCCAATGAGCCGTCATTGCATCCAGCCCCAATGCATTCAGCACCGGAACCATCGCCGCACCCTGCGTCTTGACCGCAGGATAGGTGCCGTTAAGCGTGTCCCCATTATCGCAAAAAAGAAAACGCCCTCCGCTTGTTTCACGCATTTGCCGGACAAGTGTTGCGATACGCGCATACCCGCCCACCGGACGATATACTTTTTGGCTACCCTGATAAAATAATTCCTGATGCAATTCAAAATATGCGTGACTATCATTCATTTGAACAACAGTCAGCGATGTTGTTTTTGCCATTTTCCATCCTCCTATACACTGTTGAATACGTCAAAACACTTGTCGCGCTAACAACTATAAGGCCTCTACACAAGTACAACAGCTCACAGCGAGCTCCTTCATTTTGCCAACGCATACTTCTACACAAAATCTTTGCAAAATGACAGGTTCATTATAGCCTTTTTGGCATTATATTTCAACTGTGAATAAAATAGTCTCTAAACGACCATGTATGTGCTCACATGCTTGGCTCTGATGTGTCGCCTTAATTTCCGCGCCATTCTTGAAACGAAGAACAGACCTGTCACCCCATTTATATAGCGCGCCCGAACCTCGCAGTTCATTTTTTAAGCAATTTTGAATTGACATTGGCATAATAAACCGTTACGCTTATAAGCGTACTGTTGCTCAAACAGTTTAAACAGAAATTTATCGGACTTCTTAAATTAAGAATGAAAGAGAGATCATCCGCTATGATAAGCAAACTAAAAAACAGCACTTTTTTTTATTATATCAACCAACTGGTTTTTCGGTTTAAAGATGATGCCATATCGGGCACCAGCGCACAAATCACGTATTATCTGATTCTCTCCTTTTTTCCGTTTTTGTTGTTTGTCATCAATATACTCAGCTTCACCTCTCTTTCGGAAGATGTGCTTTTTGCCAACTTCAGTACATTTCTACCCCGCGAAACCGGAGATTTGTTAAAAAAAATAGTGGTACAAACCGTACTGGCCAAAAGCACGCTATTGCTTATCACCGGGATGATAGCCACCCTTTGGTCTTCTTCCAAGGGTATTGCAGCGATTGTTCGTGGCATCAACAAAGCATACGGCATCAAGGAAAACCGCGGTTTTATCAAACGTCGTGCCATCTCAATTATATCTGCGGTTGTTTTGTCATTGCTGATTATTATTGCTTTGTTCACGCTGGTGTTTGGTGAAGTCATCGCTAAATATATTTTCGATTTGGTCGGCGCACAAAGCATTTTCCCCTTTATTTGGTCGGCTTTGCGGTATGCCGCACCGATTCTTATTATGTTTTTATCGCTGTCATTGCTATACAAGTTTTTACCCAACCGTAAACTCACGTTTAAGGATATCCGTTTGGGCTCATTGTTTGCCACCGTTGCGTGGATTGTTGTATCGTTGCTGTTTTCCTTCTATGTCAATAATTTTGCCCGCTATAATAAAATATACGGCAGTATCGGCGGTATTATGGCGTTACTCATTTGGTTGTTCATTAGCACACTGATTATATTAATTGGCGGGGAGCTCAATGCAATCTATATTTATAAAAAGAATGGCAAATCTATTGAAAAATATGACACCTTTCGATTGAAGCTATTCGATCATTTCGGATTGTACGACTGATGAACATGCTCGCATACACACCACGGTATATATAATTGCTTCCCAACCGTCTGCAAAGGAGTAAATCAACGATGAAACTGCTTGATTTTTTCACCAAACGGATTTTCCCTTGGATTATGGCTTTCTTCCTCAGCGTTTCAAGTATTGCCCTAACCCGGTACAACTTTGAGAAATACAGCTTTGCGCAAGGGGAAGATGTGGTGAATTTTCTGCCCCAAACAATTGCGCGGCCTCAAGATGCAATCTATCTGATAGACCGGGCAGGCATGAGCGACAACGAGTTTGTTATGGTCACCTCACTCCAGGGCATCACAGCGCAGACGCGCGCGAGCATATACATTTATGACACCAACAGAATTGAATTCGCCAATGACTATTTATTGGCAAACCCCGGTATCACACCGGTTTATTTTACCGACCCGTGGCAGCTTTTAGAAACATGCAGGGCGGCAATCGCCGACAACGGTTATATTCTTTATGAAGGCGGCGATAACCCGACGATTAATATGGCCGCAACCATTGCAGGGGTTGAACGCTGGCTGATGATTGAAAAAAGCATTCAGGGCAAAGCAATCGCACACGGGTTGCGCCTCACGCGCGACCTGACGCTAAAAACGAACAGTGGGTTCACCGCCACGCAAGCCGACATATTCAGCCAATACAAAGACCGGCTGAACAACACCTTTATTTTACACCAGCGGCCGACGATGATTTTTACGCGCGATTACAGCATTGCCATTAAAGCCCCCTGCCTTTTTGTGGAAGAAAACGACAACGCCGGGGTAGCCTTTAGGGACGAGGTGTTCGCCGGGACAAGGGGCAACTCGATGCTGTTCGGCTGGACAACACACGAAGGCACCTACGTTGAAAGGGCATCCCACTATGGGCTGAATGTCATCGCTTCAGACTTCTGCATGAACATCAGCTTTATGGCAAGCCTTAAAAACGATGAGCCGATCGAACAAAAAAACACCGCCCGGCAAATAACCGCAGACAAAACAAAGCATTACCTAGCAATCGTGATGAGCGACGGCGACAACCTGCAATGGTTTGAAGGCGGATTTTCATTTGCAAACAGCCATTTCGGCAAACGGCAGGCACTTGACACCACCTATAAAATGAGCTGGACCGCGCCGCCGATAGCCGCCGAGTTGGAGCCGACCGTGATGAGAAGAGTTTACGCGACGGCGAGCGCGAATGATAATTTCGTGTGCGGCGTGTCCGGCATCGGTTACATCAACCCTTCCCGCTACCCGGCTAAGTATTTGAATAACTTTGTCAACTATACCGGTTATGAAATGGCCAATTCGGATATGAGCATTGTCACGCTGCTTGACAATGTCAACGGCAACAAATGGGTTTGGGAGCAAATGGCCTTCAAACCCGCACTGGAATACTTTGCTAAAAACGACCACCTCGACGGTGGATTGATTCAAAGCGGTCATAAATATGCGGAACTTGAGGGCAAGATCTACTGGTGCGACGATAAACCCTTTATCAGCAGCCGTGTGTCATTCTGGTATGACCAAAGCGATGGCACACCTGCGCCGCAGGAATGGATAGAAGCTTTTGCCGACACCGTGAACGCCCTCCCCGCGAGCATTCACACGCAAAAGGGCTATACCTACCTGAATGTTCACCCGTGGTCAACCAGTATTGAAAACCTCAACTATCTCGTGTCGCTTTTGGATGACCATGTAGTGCTCGTTACCGCAGAAGAGTTGGTGCAGTTGGTGAAAGATAATGTTTGGCACTAAACGATTGGTCACGGTAATCGGCGAAGATTCCTTGCTACCGGGCGCAATCAAAAAAAAAGCTGAAGACATAATGTCTTCAGCTTTTCACATAAAATGGTATCAATTTGAAGAGGCATCGTAAAATAGCGCTCCCCGGGTTACTTTTTATACTCGCGCATCAACAGTGCCAGCGACTGCTTCGTCGGTGCCAGCCTATATTCATAGATGTCCGCATAAATCCTCGGCACCTTTTTCAGTCTAAAATTCATATCATCAAGATCAAAAGAGTCAAAATCTACATCCTCAATGCCAAACCAATCGCAGTATTCCTGATACTGTGCGCCCTTTTTCTTCTTGAAGGCTTTGGCAATATCCTCAAGTCCACCGGGGCCACCACAGTCTTCAACAATACCGTAGCCCTCACCGTCAAGAACACGGGGCAACTCTTTACCGGGTAAGTCCGGGTCTTCAAAAATCTTTTCAAGAACAATTTTAACTTCCCAACCGTCACCATAATCGTAAGAAAAGGTCATGGTTTGTGTTTCGCTGCTAAGAATTCTTTTGAGCTTCGTTTCCACAGCATCAAGGGTATCCTCCTCAAACTCTGAAAAGTCATCGTCTTCATCGATCAATTCTACATGTATTCGTCCTAACTTCAGATTTTCCTCGAATCCATCTAAAACCCCTCGTTTTGCATCATCGTTGGTCTGTTCCTCGACGTATTTGCGAAAATTTTCTGCTTCGGGTACATCAAAGCAAAACAGATGACTGGCCTGCATTTCAAACATCGTCATAATGATGTAGCCAAGCTTTGCCAAGGTAATATTGTTCATCACCTGAAACCGCCGCCATATTTTCGGCTCGTAGTCGGTAAGTTCTGCATAAAGTTGATAAATTGGTTGTGATGCCATAATAATGCCTCCTTCATTCTACAAATGCTCTAGTGGAAATTAGTTCTGGTTGCATTAAGTCCTCTTTCTTGCCCTCACAGTATATATCTCTTAGTCCGGTCTGTCAACGCAAAAATTCGCTTCTTGATTTTTCTCGACTTGTGCGGTATAATAGCACAAGTAAGGGGTGTGATAGGATGAGTAGCGAGGGATATACCCCGCCGATAACCCTCAGCAATGCTATAACAAATACGGTTGCCGACATCTGCGAATTGGTCGGCAGGCTTTCTGTCGATTACGAACGCAAGGTAACGCCCGGTCTGCGCCGTGCCAACAGGATTAAAACCATTCATGCTTCTCTCAAAATTGAAAACAACTCTTTGTCCCTCGACCAAGTAACGGATGTCATCAACGGTAAAAAGGTATTTGGCCCACAGGGTGATATTCAGGAAGTTAAAAATGCGTTTGAAGCTTATGATAATCTGTTGGAACTCAATCCGTATTCCGCTGAAGATCTTTTGATTGCCCACAAATTATTGATGCATGGCCTTGATAAAGAAGCAGGGCGATTCAGAAGCGGCGGTGTAGGCGTTTTTGCCGGCGAAAAGCTTGTGCATATGGCACCGCCGGCGGGGCTTGTGCCGGAACAAATCAGAACTCTTCTCAACTGGGTAAAAACTTCCGACCTCCACCCGCTGGTGAAAAGCTGTGTGTTCCATTACGAATTTGAATTTATACACCCTTTTGCTGACGGCAACGGTAGGATGGGCAGGATGTGGCAAACCTTGATTTTGTACAAATGGAACCCTGCCTTTGCATGGCTGCCTGTTGAAACGCTGATTCGAGAGCACCAGGATGCATACTATGACGCGCTCGGCAAGGCAGACGTACAGACGGACTCACGTGTTTTTGTTGAATTCCTGCTGAGCGTCATCAAAGATGCTTTGGCCGAACTCGCCACGACCGCACAAGTCACCGCACAAGTCACCGCACAAGTCGGTACGCTTCTTGACGCTCTAGGTAATGAGACACTATCCCTGCGGGAACTGATGGGAAAAATGGATTTGCAGCACCGCCAAAGTTTCCGCACAACCTATCTTTTGCCCGCCCTTGAAGCCGGCGTAATTGAAATGACGGTTCCGGATAAGCCGAACAGCAGCAAGCAAAAATATAGAGTAAAATAGTGCTTGCAACGATATTATGATTGTAATTAGTGCAAAAATTCTGTCAAACCCTGCCGGTCAGAGCGTTATCCACAATGCGGGACGAACACCCAGAGTTATGCTACCGACATTGTTGTTGTAAAAATAGATTTGGCCGACACCATCAACGACACCGGAGTTGCCGGATAAGCCGGGTGAGCGCAACCACCAGTAGCTGTTCCCTGCGGAACTGCCTTCGCTAACCACGTGCATTCCCTTGTTTTTGGCAAAGCCTGTACCTTGAGCCATACGCGAATTGTTCACTTCAAAATACTTTTCCGCATCCACATAATTCAAGAGAAATACCTTGTCTTGCGTATCTTTCCCGCCTTTTGTCTCACTGTCTGTAACGTCTGCGTTCGCCAATGTTGTTACACTGATTTTTTCGCGTTCGTCCGCAGTGAAGGCACTGTTGAGGAATTCGTCGTTGAGCCATGTCCGCAAAGTGCAGGTTTCCCAACTAACCGGGGAATTGGTTATGTTGTAAGGTATGCAGTCCAAAATCTTTTCCGCAATCAGTAACGCTTTTCCGTTTTCAATTGCCAGAACCCGCCACTCAAGTGTTTCCTCGTTGTTGGCTGTGTTATCGTCCTGCTCATAGGCACCAAGGCGGATAATGCTGCCAACCTGTGTACCGGCTTCAGATGTGGCGGAAGTTGCTTCAAGGGTACCGCTTTCCGACCTTGTTGTTGTGACGCCTGTCGGCAGATTTGTATCCTGCGGATTATTCTTCTTCACACAGCCATTCGCAAGGGCTACAAGCAGTATGACCGCAACAAGGATAAATGCTGTTTTTCCCACGTGTTTCATGATGATTCCTCCAATCAGAAAATAATAAATAAAAGTCTGATTCAAAAGCCATTGGCAACTTCATTATATTGTAGCGCATCAAAGAATACAAGCGATTTTTTTTTGCTGTTTTTAGGGCTTTCAGATCTGACGGTCACCCCAACAAAATCGTCGTTTAGTTTTCGATCTTGTTCAGTTTTTTCCTGTAGGATAGACCTGAATTATTGAATACGCTTCGTAAAAAGAGGACTTCATATAAAAATTTGGTACACCCTTTATCTCGCAAGTTCCGCCTCAATATCATAGCCTATTTCAAGGCGAACTTTTGCTAATGATGCGTCTTTATGCGTATAGTCTTCCAGCGTATTGACAACTTTTTTGATTTTTTTATCTACATAATCCCTGCCGAATAACGCCTCTGCCATTGTAAGGTATTCAAAATCCTCTATTCCGTCCGAAACGTATTCAAGGCGCAAGGAAGAGAGTGGTTTGTCTTTACCCGGGTAGAAAAGTGAACCATCGCCAAAAGTATCGTTGCCTGTCCAGGGGGTTGTCCATGCGCTTGCCCAAGGGGTAACCACGTTGTTCCAATAGGTCGTATCCCAATAGAGCAGACCGGTTACATTCATCTTTTTCTGCTGCCACATCAATATACGCCCTTCAATACCATCGCTTTGTGTGAAAATATTGGCATATTTTTCCTCGGGACGGGGGGCACAGCAGATATACCACCAAATTTTTGAGCCATCGGCCCTGCGCTCGTCCATCTGGCTTAAAAACTTTTTGTCGCTGAAGTTGGTCGAAATAGGGCAGACAATATTGCTCTTCGCTTGCAGGTAAGCACCATAATAAGTTTCTCCGTCTTCCTCAAAACTTAACCCACCAAAAGGTGTTACCATATTGAATCCGGGGCAAAGCCTATCCAGGCGGTCGGTTATTTCATTGTAACGAGCATAGTCTTCCAGGCCCCAAGGTTCGTCAATCGGGTAGAAGTATGCCTTGGCCGCCCAATCCGGGTTTGATTGCACCTTGGCATAATACTGCTGTAAAAGCGCATCATTGCCGGGGTAAGGCACCCTAAAGGACTTCACACGGGGGTCACTCATATAGGCGTCTGCCTCACTTGAAAGAATATCAACAGGCAAGGTGTAGGGGGAAATCTTACGCGTCAGTAAATGCTCATAATATTGCTCATACAAATTTTGCGTAAGCCCCGGTATACCTGCGGAGTTATGCACTTTTTCAATATAATGACGGTTAAGGCCAAAGGCCGTGTCCATCGTGGGCGTTACCGGGAGTTCAAAATCCCAAACCGTTGCGCTAACATCGGCAATGAGCTGCAGGTCGCCTTCACCCTTTAGCCGGTGAACAATAATTTGTGCGGAATACTTTCCGGCGGGTGTTGATGCATCTGCCTGCGCCTGAATATAAAACGGCCAGTTAATTTGCGAAGCGAGTGTATATTCTGTGCTTCGCCCAATAGGCATCAAGGCATCGGGGTAGGTTCCAAAATCTTTAATGCTTGCACAATTAATGTAATGCTCTTGATAAATGGTTGACTTCAAAACATCGCCGTTTTCGTTGGTAAACTCCGTAAACTCAACCGAATACTTGTTTGAGTTTGAATCGTTCCTTGAACGCAGCACAATTTGGCAAGCTTCTGTTTCGTTGCGCGCAAGGTGAATGTCATAGGTCTTATTCCTTTCAAGGTATTCGTTCATCAGAACCTTTCGGGTTGAGTCATAAAAGCTGTAAGACACGAAAGATTTGTTGTCATAACGAACCCCTTGAAAATCGATATTAATGCCTAAGGGATAACTAAGGCTAATAAGGAAGACTAAAAATGTGGCGAAAGACCGTTGGAATACAATCAGTAAATTCTCAAAGAAAAACACAAAATCCCTCCTAATATTATTATAAGCTCTAGACGGGCTCATTTTAGCATTGACTGTTTATAAAGTCAATGAGAGTTGATGTTTTATGTCCATTTACACACGGGCACCCTTGCCTTGGGCTAAGTGAACTTTGGCTGGCAAATTATCGCCCATACCGGGCGCGCGAAAAAGATAATACCCGCTCCGTTTGAAACGAATATTATCTTTTTCGGTGTTTACTGATTAAGCGGAATATGGAAGAGTCGGACTTCCTCGTTATATTCCACTTTGCCGATTTCAGCAATGATGTAATAGTCGCCATTGGCGGTAATATCCGAAACGGCATAGCCACTGGCGCCGGAATAAAGACTAAATGTTCGCCAGCTTTCGCCACGATCTTTCGAAACGGAATAAGAAAGATTTGCACGTGTCAAATAGCTATCTGCATGGGCGCAGTAGAGCACGCCATTATAGGAAGCGACAGACGACATCACAACGGGCGTTTTTAGAGTGCTTGCGGCGGCTTGCCGCTCCCATGTCCGACCGTTATCGGAAGAGAAGGCAAAACGAAGGTGATTGTTCCGCGGGAAGTCTGACATCTTCCCTTCTCGGATAATCATAACCAGCTCATCTTTGCCAAGCAAAGCCATATCACTTTCGCCGCCCGTGCCCGCTGCTTCCCCCTTTGTCCATGTTGCACCGGCGTCCGAAGTATACAGCACATAGCCGAAGCCTTTCGATCTTATCGGAAATGCAAGAGTTCCGTCCTCCAACTGAGTACCCTTAGACGGGCCCGGTCCGAAGGACAGCCCCGATGTTACGGCAAGATTTTGAACGGTGGCTTTATTCCATACGATAGAACCATCCGCAGACGGCTTTCCCTGCAGGTAGAATGGAAACATTTTATATCCGCTTTCTTTTGTGGACGCTTGAAAAATCAAGCCAATCGTATCGGTATTTTTATCATAAACCGGCGTAGGGTCGGCAATTCGTCCTTCACTCCCGAGCAGCTCCTCGGCGGTTAATAAAACAGCCAGTTCGCTCCATGTTTTGCCTGCATCCGTGGAGGTTTTATAGACAAGGTCGCTAATTCCGTTATCCAAAGAACTGTTTCTTCGTCCTTCTGCAAAAGCTACCAAAACATCAGCGTCATTTCCTCCCGCTATTTCACCATCTTCAATGACCAAAATTGATGGAATGCGGCAAGTTTCATAACCGCTCTCGCCTTTTGCAAACACAACGACGGATTCCACATCCGGGTTGAAGGTCGCGTAGCCCTGCAATCCGCTCCATGCCGCGGTAATCAGAAAGATTCCCAACGCAGCAACTCCGACGAGGGAAACGGCGGCAGAATTTCGCCTTGTGAAAACGCCTAAAATCGCACCGAGGGCGTAAGCAAACAAAAACACTGCAAAGCAGATGATAGGCGGTGTGAACAGCGAAAGCGGCTGGAAATAATCAAAAACCAGCTCGGTCAAAATTATATAGACACCGATTAGAACGGTAACCAACGCCGTTACAGAATTGAGCATTTTGGTCTTCCGATTGTTTTCCCGTTCTTTCACTAAACGAAGGATAAACCCGACAACCATCACCACAACCATCAGTGCATAGGCAAAAACCATTACGCCAAAATGCGTGAAAAGCTCATTGTTTATGTATAAAAATATTCCGACACCGGCAAGACCGGATAACACTGTAGCCAGGAGCGCAATCTTTTCGGCAAAGAGTAAGACTGTAGGCATTTTCTGCTTCATTTTGAATCTCCTTAAAAATTGTAGCTTAAAGGTACACACGGGATGACTCATATAATCTCATATCGAACCTATATCTTCATTCTTTCATGCTTGTTATCCATCTATTTTTCTCACTTTTGTTGCTTTAATCAATGTACTCATCTTCATTATCTATACTATCGTCACCGGTCGGTGCATCTGTTTTACGACATATTACTTTCGTCTTATCAAGCGGAAACGGCACATCCTCGGCAGTATAGTACTCAATTTCTTCCACTTGCCCTCTAAGTTCTTTATTCCCCGCTCCTACTGGCACGATTACATAATCCCCAACATTGATGCTATCATCTTCACTTGTATAATAATAGGTTCCCCCCAACGAATCAAGCAATACACTGCAATAAATGTATTCGCCGGGTCTCACTCCCTTTTTGAAAAAATCCGGGTTGAACATTTCGCCAAATCTGCCGCAGAAAGATAAAAAGTCAGTTATTTCATCCATTAATACATACCAATATTCAGGTAGTCCGTTTCGATTATATGCGCCGCGAAGTTTTAATGATTCGTGCTTGTGGTAATCAACAGCTAACTCATATGTAGCCATAGCGTTCTCTTTTAGCGTAGCTATGTTTACCGGCTCTTCCAAGTATTCTTCAATTGAATAAAGCAGCTCGCTTATACCTTCCCGAATATAGTACTCTTTTGTCACAACACAATCGGTTCCGAATTTTTGCTTGATAATGAGTTTTTCGGTTGCTCTATCGATAGTCAACTGCTCAAAATAATCCCAAACTACAAATCCCTCGGGCAAATTCAACCCTTGAGAGGCCGGTATTTTTATCTTTCTATTGTATTTAATGTCAATTTTTTCCACTCGCTTCGGGTTAATAAGCGGCGCTAAAATATCCATTACCTTGAGGAACTCATCCCAGTTTTCGGGATATGTGTCATCGCCGTTGATGTGGCGGCAACGCTTATCTGCCCTTTTATATTCAAGCTTCCAGCTCTCGCCATCATAAGCTATTTCATCCGGCATATATTTTGACTGCCACCGCTCAATATGAATATTTTCAAGTGCCGCGAGCCATATCCGGCTTTCTTGTTTGCTTAACCGGATATCGTCAACCTCAATCTGAAAAAACGGTGTATCAACAGACGCTTTAACGATCCCGTTTTCAACCGTAACGGTGACTTTAGTAACGCCCTCCATTGTACCGATGTAAAGTTTTAGATATTCGAGCATAGTATCATCTCCTCATGATCAATAAATAATCACCGTTATTATACAATACATTCCCGTATATTTCTACTTAAAAACAAAAATCCGCGTGTCCGACCTGCGTGTGTTGACATGTTTTTTTTGCAATGCTAAAATGAACGCCAAATAGTTATAATCCGGAAAATCTGCCGGGACAATTGTGAAGGGGGAAATGTAATATGAAATATGCACTGTTTACAGGTGCCGCAGGGGGCTTGGGAAGTGCTTGTTCGCTCGAAATGGCAAAGAACGGTTGGATTGTTTTTGTTGCCGATATTAATGAAAAGGCACTGGAAAAAATGGGAAAGAATAAGAACATCATCCCAATAAAGCTTGACGTTACAGACCGGTCAAGTATTGACAATGCACGGGTAGAAATCGAAAAAACTACCGATTCTCTCGATGCTGTCATTAACTTTGTCGGTGTCCACGCTATGGTGTCAATGGTTGAAGGCACCAGCCCCGATATAATCGAAAAAATGTTAAAAATTAATTTGATGGGCATGATTAGAGTTAACCGTGTTTTCTTTGATCTTATTAAAAAGGGCAAGGGAAGAATCATCAACTGTAGTTCCGAATGCGGCTGGATGAAGCCGCAGCCATTCAATGGCCCTTATGCAATTACAAAACACGCTATTGAAGCATACAACGACAGTCTGCGCCGCGAGTTAATGTTTATTGGGATTCCCGTCATTAAAATTCAGCCGGGGCCGTTCAAGACAAACTTGCTTAATGATATTAGGGCAAGCTTTGACAGCCTTTATGACAGCACCAAAATTTATAAGAAAACCTTAAAAAAGATGAAGCCTCTTATGGATATTGAACTCAAAGTAGCAAATGACCCAAAGTATCTTGTCAACGTTCTTATTAAAGCGGTTGAGACCAACCACCCAAAAATTAAATATAGGGTAAAAACCAGCAAATTAACAGGTTTGCTTGAACTTATCCCCGACAGAGCTGTTGATTTTATTTACAAAGCCGCTATTAAATAATCATCCATGTTCGGCACAAACAACCGGTTCAGCGTTAAAAGAAAAGGGCACTGACTGAGTGGTGAACACAAGTCGCCCAAATAGTTGCGAACACAAGAAAACTTATCCTGTGTATCCTGACATGACGAAAGGATGATAATTTTGCTGCCAAAAGAACACTGTAACTTGATTTTTAACAAAACCATCAACCGGTGGGACGAGGCCCTGCCGCTAGGCAATGGCGATATTGGGTGCCTGATTTGGGGCAAGGCAGATGCCTTGCGCTTTAGCATTGACAAGTGCGGCCTTTGGGATTGTAGCGGTGCGCCAAAAGTCGGCGGTGATTTCACCTGGGAGTCGCTAAAAAAATTTGTAAAAGAAAAAGATCAACATAAGATTCGCGAAACATTTGATGACCCCTACAACCGGCCAACGCCAACAAAACTGCCGGCCGGTAAAATTGTTCTCAAACTGCCCACAAAGGCTGTTGTAAAATCTCGCTTGGAGCTGTCGAGTGCACAAGCCACGGTAACCGCCGGCGAAACCCAACTGCAAAGCTTTGTTCACGCAGCAGGCAATGTGGGTTTTATTAAAATAAATTCGGCGGCGTGTGACTTCACTATCGAAAACCCACAGTACGGCAAGATTTCAGGCAAGCCCCACAGCCGGGATTTTCAACCTAAAATAACACAGTCTTTGAAAAACATCCAGTATGAACCCCCGAAAAAAAGCAAAATAGTTCGTGACGCCATCAGCTTCCAATATTTTACACAAAGGGTAAGCGATACCCTGACCTACGGCATTTTCCTCGGAATTACCAAAACGGCAACTTCCACAACCGCTGTTTATACCGTCGGCACCTCAAAAGATGAAAACATAATTGTTGAAGAAAGCATCCGATTGCTTTGTGATGCGCTTGAAACGGGCTACGAGAAGAATTTAGAACGCCATACGACTTGGTGGGAAAACTTTTGGAGCAAGAGCTTTGTCGAACTGGACAATCCTTTGTTTGAAAAGAGCTGGTACCTCGGCAACTACCTGCTCGGCTCCTGTTCGCGCAAGGGCGGCTTTCCCATGCCGTTGCAAGGCGTTTGGACCGCCGACGACGGCATGCTGCCCCCGTGGAAAGGCGATTATCATCACGACCTGAATACCGAGCTGTGCTACTACAGTTACCTCAAAGCCAACCATATGGATGAAGGTGCGTGCTTTGTTGACTATATTTTAAGCTTAACCGCCAAATCGAAGGCCTTTGCGAAGGAGTTTTTTAACGCAGAAGGCCTATGCCTGCCGTCCGTGATGGACATTCAAGGCAACGCGCTCGGCGGCTGGGCGATGTATTCGCTATCCCCAACCAATCAGCTGTGGCTCTGCCGTGCGATTGAAAAACATTATGATTACACGGGCGACAAAGAGTTTTTGCAACATGAAGCGTATGCCTATATCAAAGCCAGCGGTGACTTTATACTATCCCTACTGCTGGAAAATGAAGACGGCAAGCTGGTTTTGCCGCTTTCAAGCTCGCCGGAAATACACGACAACACCCTGCAGGCCTGGCTGACCCCCAACAGCAACTATGACCTCGCACTTTTGCGGGCTCTCTTTAAAAGCCTTGTTCGCTTAAGCGACGTGTTGAACTTGCCCGAAGATACGGACAAATGGCAAACAGTTTTGGGCAAACTCGAAGCCTTTCACGTAGGGCTCGACAACGTTCTGTTGGTGAGCCGTGATGAGCGACTTCACGAATCACACCGGCATATTGCCCACCTGATGGCTATCCATCCGCTACGGCTGCTGGATTACACCAGCGCCCACGACAGGGCCATCATAGACGCTTCCATAACCGATTTGGAGCAGCTCGGAACCGACTATTTTTGCGGCTATTCCTTCGCCTGGCTTGCGGAGCTTTATTGTGTGCAAAAGGATGGAGAAAAAGCCGCGAACATGCTCGAAATTTTTTGGAAGTATTTTTGCTCGCCGAACGGTTTCCACCTCAACGGCGATTACCTGGATAAGGGTTACAGCAAATTCAAATATCGCCCGTTTACACTGGAAGGCAACTTTTGCGCCGTTGATGCTCTGCAGGAAATGCTGCTATACTGTGAGAACGACAAAATCATCCTCTGCCCCGCTATCCCTAAAGAGTGGGATACCCTTTCTTTCAAACTCCGTGCGGAAAACGGCCTTATCGTCACGGCAAAAATTAAAAACACAACCGTCGAAAGCCTTCATCTATATGCGGAACACGAAACGAGCTTTACACTCGAGGGCCCGGCATTGCCGGCTTTTGCCCTACACCTTAAAAAAGGTGAATCGTACGATCTCACTAGCGGCTAAATCGGAGTTCGGTGCAACAAACAAAAAGGGGTTGCTCCATGCGTTTAATATTTTGAAAAAGAAAGGATTCGTTTTTATGAAGCTACTAAATTCGCAGGGCATTGAAGCCGCCGAGATTGAGGCTTTTTCAAATCCACTTGTCAAGGCTGATGATATACTCACGAAGTTGGGTGACGGCATCTTTAAGCTAACCAGGACTTTCAGTCTAAAAAATCCCGGCACCATCCCGGTTTCACACTTAATGCTGGAGATTAAAACCTGCTTCCGTCCTTCCTTTATGATGATTCCCGGTGTCAACTATAACGGTAATTACTGGGGGGATGGCAAAGAACCTGTGGGTTTTGAATTTGAGGGCGAACCTTGGAGTTACGCTTATCATCGTACAACGGTTCCGGGCGGAACTTTTTCAAGTGATGGAAAAACTTCGTTCGGAATGTTTGCCGAAAGTACAAAAACAGACGGTGGCTTTTCGTGTTCTCTTTACAAGAATAACGGCTATGCAGTCCATCGGCTCATTTTACCTGAGGAGGAAATGCCCCGCAATTATCTTGTTAAAGGCAGCCTCAACCCCGGCTACAGGGACACCGCAATGCTAAAACCCGGTGAAACACTCACCCTAACTGCCTATATTATTGCAGGGCAAGGAAATTATCATAGTTTTCTAGACACTGCCTGGCGTACCAATTTCCATCTAGTAAAACCGTGGTACAAGATGGAAAAAATTTGGGAACTCGGTGTAGATTTTGCAAAAAACAGCTTGTGGGCGGAGGAAAGCACCTATAAAGGTTTTTCAATCGGCTTGCTTTATGACTCCGATTTGGGAGAATGGATCCAAAGACCTGTCGACAAGTATGAAAGCGGATGGTGTGGGCAAAACATCTCGCTTGGTTCATCAATGCTGTATGATTATCTGCAAAGCAAGGATAAGGACAGTCTTAAAAAAGGGTTGGATGTTCTGGACACCTGGGCATCTGCCCTGTTACCGTGCGGTTTATTAAGTGTGCAATATGATCCGCTGTTAGGGTTGTATGATTTGGAAAAGCTTCGAATCGATTCCTGTAATCTCGGCGGTGCGGCAGAAGATTTCATCGATGCTTGGGAACTTGCAAAAAAATGCGGGTATGATCGTTTGGAATTTTTTGCCACGGCGAAAAAAATATTGGATTGTTTGCTCAATAGTCAGCACGAAGACGGCTCCTATCCCTGTGCCTATTTTTCCGATGGCAGCGAGTTGGAAATCGAAGGTTCAACCGGAGGGTTTGTTTTGCCGGCAATGCTTCGAATCTTTGAAGTTACAAACAACAATGATTATCTTGCAAGTGCTGTTAAAGCAATGGATTATTATTACCTTGAATTTGAAAAAAACGGTTTTACAACCGCCGGCGCGCTGGATTCCTTTTGCATCGATAAAGAGTCTTCAGGCCCGCTCCTTGCCGGTGCTGAAATGCTTTATAAGGTGACAGCCGATAAGCGTTACCTGAATATGGCGATTGAGCTAGCGTACTACCTTTCAACTTGGCAAATGCACCATAGCGTTCACTATCCGCAGGGGTCTGCATTAAACGTGCTTAACTATGACGGCTTTGGGGGAACGGTAGTATCTACACAGCACCAGCACATAGATTGCTATGCGGTCAAATATATTCCATATTTTCTTGAACTGGCAGAACTTACGTGCAACGATATTTGGCGGGAACGGGCACAGGCGATTTGGAATAATGCAACAATAGGTATTTCGGACGGAACCCTTGAATTAATGAACACAATTCGCCCGAAAGGCGGGCAGGATGAGGCGTTTTTCAATACACGCTGGTTAAACCCTTTCAATGTATCAGAATGGCTTGTCGCCTGGCCAACTGCTTTCCGGCTAGAAGTGCTGAGAAAAACACAAG
>CAZMSM010000032.1:0-23677 GCA_964568955.1 uncultured Eubacteriales bacterium
GAGAGGACGGATAGTCAATTAATGGCTATCCTCCTACTCGATTTCAACTGCATAACAGCATGAGCTGTGGTGGCAGAGCCGGAGAAGAAATCGATGATAATGTCATTATCATTTGTGCACAGATTTAGGCATCTTTGTATCGTACCCAAAGGTTTAGGCTTAGAAAATACTCTTTTGTCAAATCCCAGGCTTATAAATTCTTCAGTTCCTCGCTCACTATTAACATCTTTGAATGTCCAAGCGCTTGTTGGTTTTACAAGCGAACGTCCATCTAAATAATCTTTTTGCATTACACCCCAGACTTTTCTTGTAGGCATGAATTTTGGAACAATATTTGCAATCTGTTTACTTGCAGTATCAATTCCCCACCGCCAGTTACCTTCTTTTGCATCTTCTCTTTGAGGCTTAATCTGTATGTACCCATTTTTATTGTAGCATTCTCTGTCTGGATAAAAGTCACTTGTATCAGGATTGTAATAAAAGTAATAAAACAGGTTGGGGCGATCTTCTCTTAGATCATTCTCTCCAGTTTTTCTCAAATCAATTTCACGGTATTTTTTACCGTTGTTATCGGTTTTATTGTATCTTTTTATGATTTGGTCTGTTGGTTCAAAACCATACCAATCTACTAAATCAATATTTTTAGCAAATGCAATAAGATATTCGTGAGCTGTAGCAATATATTTGTCATCTGATCTTCCTTTGGGGTTGTTAATATTTGCAATTATTCCAAGACAGTTATCCGCACCAAACACTTCAGTGCAAATCTTTTGCATATTATCTTTTTCATTGTTATCTATAGAAATAAAAACAGTTCCATTATCCGCCATCAAATCCTTTGCCAACTTAAGCCGTGGATAAATCATATTCAACCAATCGGTATGAAAGCGGCCGTTTGAATCAAGGTTTTTAACAAGGCGGTTGCCTTCATCATCAAACTGCCCGCTGTTTTCCATATATTCATCTGTGCTTTGGGCAAAGTCGTCCTCATATACAAAGTCATTTCCTGTATTATACGGCGGGTCTATGTATATCATCTTCACCTTGCCAAGATAAGTTTCTTGGAGCAGTTTTAATACATCAAGGTTATCACCCTCGATATAGAGGTTTTCTGTGTCATCAAAACCAACACTTTCTGCACGGCAGGGTCGGAGCGTTTTCGCAATCGGCGCATTGGCAAGTAAAATTGACTTTTTCTTGTCCGGCCATGTGAACTGATAGCGTTCCTCGCTGCCTTCCACTACAACATTTGAAAGCTCTTGCTTTAAAATATCGAAGTCGATGCCTTTGATAAGTTCGCCGTCTTTTATTGTTTCGGTTAAAGCGTTCGGAAATAGCGCACCGATTTTCTCAACATTTTCGTCAACCTTGTTGGGGGTGTGCATTTTAAGATTGTCCATATATTGTCTCCTCCATTTTCTGCTTTATATCCTGAAGTTGCTGATGTAACTCAAACTTCTTCGTCGGTGTCTTCTCATTCTGTGCCAGTTTTTCCAGCCTTGCAATTTCCTTTTTCAATCGCTCCGTCTGCTCATGTTTTTCGATTGTTGCGTCTAAATCCTCACCAAGCTCAATGTTTATCCCGCTGATTTGCGCAACAAAATTTTTCCACACCTCGTCCAAGTTCATACCGGTTACGGCAAGGCTTTGGTTTTGTGCTTGCCGCCAATGGTTTTTGTAGAGCTTTTTGTGGAAGATGGCAAGCTGTACCGTTTCTTCGAATTTTATAATAAACAAGATTTTGTGCTTGTTTTTTCGCGCGATGGTTTCAATCGTTTTATAGTCTAAGTCCTGCTTTTTGAGTTCAATGGACAGCACAAGGATTTCGGTCACTTGCTCGCCTTGGCTGATGTTAAAGGTGGATGGTGCCAATTTGTTGAGCAGAACAATTCGCTTAATATCGGAAATAAACTTTTCTTTAACACCCGTGCTCAAAGCCAGGTTCCGGTAAAACGCCTCTTTGGGCATCGGTTTGTTTATTTCGGTTGATTTTGGAAAAACAATCAAACAAATGCACCTGCCCTTTCGTTAACGGGCGAACAATGTTCGCCCCTACACACGGACGAACGCAGTTCGCCTCTACATCGTGTCCGTACCGCACCCCTAATTCCTCACTCGTAACTCAAAACAAAACCTCGTACAAGCTTCACTCTCAACTCTCCAAACTCCAAACTCATATAAGCTCCAAACTCATATAAGCTCCACGCTCAACTCTCCACACTCAACACTACGATGAAGCATATCAGCTCAAAGTCATCCAACCCGTTTATCGCGTTGGTCAAAAAGCTTGTTTCGCCTTCATGAAAAAAGCTGTCAATATCCTTTTGCTCTTTTACGTCAATAACGGAACCGATAGCCTCGCCGAGTAGGTCGGAATATTTGCCCATGTTTTTACCGTCATCGGTTATGGTGTTAAAACGGTGGCAAAGCTCTGTTTCCGGTTGCGTTCTGCCTTTGCAAATAAGGCGCAAAATATCCAGCGTCTTTTTAGGTTCCAGATGGTTGGAGATGATTTCGCCTTCCTCGGAAATATAGACCATGTAAAAGGGGTGCAGTCTGTTTTGGCTTTCGGCATTGACATCGTTGTTAATGTTTTTGAGTATGTATACAACGCCCGGCGGAATGTCCGTACCCCGGGCGGGGACAAGGGCGTGCAAACCGAATGGCGTCCGGTCCAAAGAGGGGTGTTCTTTGGCATAGCTGAGCAAGTCCAAGCGGAACTCATTGAGCCCCAAATCCATGATGGAAATGCCGCTGCTCATTTCCTCAATATCCACAACCTCGTCTTTGAGCCTTTCGAGCTGTTGCTTGCGGTATTCCAAATCGCCCTGTTCGGCGTCAATCGGGTTGTCGTCCCCGGTTGCGGTCATGACCGTCACACGCATACGGGACTCTACGCGGGATTTTAGTTTGATGTATTCGTCCAGGTCCAAATCCGGCCAGAAGTTGACCAGCTGAATCACTTTGTTTTTACTGCCGATGCGATCAATGCGGCCGAAACGCTGAATGATGCGCACGGGGTTCCAGTGGATATCGTAGTTGATCAAATAATCGCAGTCCTGTAAGTTCTGCCCTTCGGATATGCAGTCGGTGGCAATGAGCATATCTATTTCCGCTTTTTGGTCTGCCATAATCAGGTGCTTGTCTTTTGATAAGGGAGAAAAGCAGGTTAATATGGTATTTAGGTCGGTCGGGAGTTTGGGTATATTGGTTTTACTGCCGACGGAGCCGGTCACCATAGCAGTGCTCAGCCCGTAGTCTTTTTTCATCATCGAACCAATGTGGTCATAGAGGTATTCGACTGTATCCGCAAATGCGGAGAATATGACGATTTTTTTATTGTTGGGGTTTATCGGGTTGGCGAGCTTATTGCGTATCGTGTCTTTGAGCACATCGAGCTTGTTGTCTTCCACGGGGGTGATGGCATTCATCCTGCCCAGTAGTTTTGTTAAAACTTCAAAGTCATTGCGTAACTTTTTCTCCCAGGTAATATAATCCATATCGGCCAGACTGATTTTAACTTTTTTGCCCACGGTAAACAAGTCCTTGTTTTGGTCGTCGGCATCTAAATCGTCCTCGTCGATTTCGGTCAGTTCCAAGATTGCATTTGCGTTGAAATGTTCAATTGCATATAGCGTGTTTTTGAGCAGTTCCAATACACGCCCGACGGTCAGGCGGAAAGCATAGACCGAGCTTTCCAGCCTTTTAAGCAAGTTGATGCGCATGAGCACCAGAATGCCGCGCTCACGGTCAATCTGTTTGAACCGAACATTTTCCATATCACTGCCGTATTTCGCTTCGTACTTATCCGCTTTGCTCGGCAGAATATATTCCGACGGAGTGTAGATACTCATGTTTAGGGCAGAAAGTTTTTGATAAATTTCGTTATAAGTTATTGCGCCCGGCAAAGTAGTCAGCTCACACCGCCGGGAAATTGGTTTGAGTCTTTCAGGGAAAGCGCCGATTTCCGCAGTGTCATAATATTTTACGATATGCTTGCGAGACCGTGCAATCGTCACGCTGTCCAGCAACTCGAAAAAGTCAAAATCCAACATTTTAAGCAGGTTTTCCGTCGTGCGGTCCGCCGCTTGGAATTCACTCCATTTATTGAAGGCTGTTTGAGCCAAACGGAAAATGACATCAATGTTTTTTTTGGTGTTCAGCTTGGCGTTTATAAACTCTTCGTTGCCTTCGTAAGCGAGGGCGAGCTGATTTTTTAAATCCGTAAAGCGGTTGTTCACGGGTGTTGCGGAAAGCATGAGTACCTTTGTTTTAACGCCTTTGCGAATCACTTGATTTAAAAGCCTAAAGTAACGGTTTTCTTTCTCACCGTATTCGCCGTAGGTTTCGCCGCCGTTGCGGAAGTTGTGGGATTCGTCAATGACCACCAAATCGTAATTGCTCCAATTCAGACGCGACAAATCAAGCCCGTTTGAATCGCCTCTGCTGCGAGACAGGTCGGTGTGATATAAAACGTCATAGTTAAGCCGGTCTTTTGCTATGGGGTTGTTCAAGTAGTTGTCTTTAAAGGTGTTCCAGTTATCCGAAAGTTTTTTGGGGCATAGGACTAAAACGGTTTTGTTGCGCATTTCGTAATACTTGATTACGCCAAGGGCGGTGAAGGTTTTACCCAGGCCGACGCTGTCTGCCAAAATACAGCCATTAAATTTTTCCAGCTTGTTGATAATGGCAAGCGCGGCATCCTTTTGGAAGTTGTACATCATGTTCCAAATAGCGCTTTCCTTAAACCCGACTGCCTCGTTGGGCAGCACATCTTCGGAAATATCCTCAAGGAACTCGCTGAAAATATTGTAGAGTGTTAAAAAATAAACGAACTCTGCGGGATTTTCCCGGTAGATGGTGGATATGTTTTCGATTACCTCGTCCGTCACATCTTGCAGTTTCTCCGAGTCTTGCCAAACAGCGTTGAATAGTTTGAAGTATTCGTCGCTGAAGGGTGCGTCAATTTTATTAACCATGTTGTAAATATTATTGCCTTTTTCGCAGCCTAAGTCTACGGTGGTAAAGCCGTTGACGGGCATATAAGTCAGGCGATCATCGTTGTTTTGCACATTGATAAAACCGCCCATATTGTCCTGTGTAATATTAGATTTAAAGGTTGCCTTTCGGCGCACCCATTCGGCGCATTCGATTGCGATGGCTTTTTGCGTCATTTGGTTGCGCAACTTTATTTCAAACTCCGTACCGTACAGACTTTTTTCACGGTTAAGTTGCGGAATGTAAAACTCCCGTTTTTCCTTCTTTGCTTTTTCTGTTGTGAAGGAAGGTGATGTAAAAATGAATTTGAGCTCGTCAATATTCTTTAACTGTGCCTTTAACTCCTGAAAGGCATAGATGGAAAAATACGAAGCCGCTATGGCTACCTTGCTGTTCTTTTGAATAGAAACGGCAAGGTCATCTTTGAGCAGTTCATTTACATTGTCAATTATCTTCAATTATATATCACCCTTGCAGTTCAATCGGAAACGATACCTGCATCTAATTCAAAAGTATATCACAATAGCCTTTCAATTTCTATATAATAATCAAATTAATTGCTGGTTTGGGGGTAAGTGGTTTCTGTTGTTGTTTGCAGTCCAACAAATGGGACGCAGAATCTGCGGGTAGGTGCCATAGAAACGCCAAGAAGAACGCGGAACGACACATGGGGTTAATCCGCGACGCACTCCTTCCGCCACTGCGGTGCCACCTTCCTCTAGAGGAAGGCAAATCGGCAAAACGGCAAAACGGTAAATCGGCAAATCGGAAAATAGGCAAAGACGCAAAGACGCGCAGAACGGCGGGCGCACAATGTGACGCCCCTACGAGGCGAGGCAAATAACTTGCGCCCCTTTTTGGCTCCCCTATGTTAGGGGAGCTGTCATCGCAATGACTGAGAGGTAGAACCCAGGCAAATAAAAAACGCACACGCGCAATACGCGCCCCAACGCCAAAAAAGGACCGCCGGCGGCGGTCCAAGTTTGTATTGAATTTTGGGCAAAAAACGTCCGGGTAGGGGAACCAACGTTTTCACTTTGCCTGCTTGGAATACTTTTTCAAATAAACCAGCCGCATCAAGTGCGAATGAAGCGGTGTAATCGGTTGATAGACATTGAAAAGAACGGTTGCCAAAAATGTGAGGCAGTTTTTTGCCATAATCATTTCCACCGCTACAGCATCACTTTCATCACTGCCACAGCAAAGCGCGCCGTCGCCTTTGAGCAGGAGGCCGTCACGGTTTTTCATCGCTTTTATGCACCGCGCGGCGGATTTTTCGGCGTTTGCGCTTTCAAATTCCACACAGCGCACATCTGCGCCGATAATTTGAGCGTAGTCGTCCACTTGCGGTTTTATAGTCGTGCAAAAACATGAGGCGGCGACCACTTCAACCTTGCGGGACTGGATAATATGGTTGATCGTTGGCCTTTTTTGGTAAACGGCTCTGTGCAGGTGGGCCTCGGCGGGGACTGCGCCGCCTGCCTTGCCGCCGGCCTTGTCGTCTGCCTTGCCTGTGGCGATGGCAACTTTTAGTGGGGGATTACCGTTTGCGAAGCTTAGTACAAAGTGTTGGCCTTCGCGCCGGCTGGTGCAGGTGTTGCCGGCTTTGACCGTCTTGCAGTCGGTTTCGTTTTGTGCGGTGACAGCGGCGAATTGGTCCATGGTGTTGATGTCGTCGCCGTATATCTTTTTCACATGGGTGTAAATTTGCAGGGCGCAGACGTCTTCCAAAATCATGGCGGCTTCAAACGCCTTTTCGCTGTCTTCACCAAAGCACAGGGCACCGTGGTGGGCCATGAGCAGGGTTTTGATGCCGGGGCGTTTGAGGGCTGCGGCAACGCCTTGTTTTAGCGTTTTGGTGCCGGGTAGGCCGTATTGGGCCAAGGGGACGTTGTTGCCGATTACGCTTGCGGCGTCTTCCGGCACATAGCGAATGTCGCTGCCGAGTGCGCTCATGATAGACGCATTTGTTTGGTGCGTGTGGATGACAAAATTAATTTCGGGGCGGGCTTTGTAAACTTCCGCGTGGACGCCTTTTTCCGACGAGGGCTTTACGTCGCCTTCGTGTTCGAGCGTTTCAATGCTCACTTGCACGATTTGCTCGGGGGTTAAGCTTTCATAGGGTTTGCCGCTTGGTGTGATGACAAAGCTTTTGTCGTCAATGCGGTAGCTGACATTGCCCCAGGTGCGGGCGATAAGCCCTTTTTCCACCAGGCGTTTGCCGGCATCGATAACCTCTTGTTTGGCTTGGTTTATATCCATCAAAATACCTCCGCTTATTCAGCGTCCTTAATCTTGGCGACATTGGCGAAGACCCTGTCGAAGCACTTGAGTGCCTCGTCAATGATTTCTTCCGTATAGGCGGCACTGGTGTATAGACGGCTGCCCGCAAGGGTCACTAAGCCTTCTGCCATGTAAGCGGCACCCATGTGCTCCATTTCCTTTTTGCGTATGGAGGTCACTTTGAGAACGTTCGGTATCGTCCAGGGCTTTTTCCAGTTGATTGCAAAGTGCATGGTGCCAACCGTTTCAAGGTGGCAGATGGAGCCTTGGTTGAAGGCGACGAAGGGGAGGTCATATTTTTTGATGAGCGCTTTGAGCCCTGCCGTCATGCGGTCGCCCATAAGGCCTGCTTTTTCGCACGCGTTTTGGCTTTCAAGCTCGCACAGGGTGTAGTAACCGGCGACGCAGCTGATAGGGGTTGCCGCCATCGTGCCGCCCACGAGAGCTTTTTTGTGTTTGCCGCCGCCGGCAATACCGGCCGCGAGGTACTTCATGTATTCTTTTTTGCCGCCGACACCGCCGGCACCGGGGTAACCGCCCGCAACAACCTTGCCAAAAATAGTAAGGTCGGGGGAAACGCCGAAGTAGCCTTGGGCCCCGCCCATGCCGATGCGGAAAGCCGTGACGACTTCGTCAAAAATCAGCAGGGCGCCGTATTTGCGGCAGAGTGCTTCCACGCCTTTGTTAAAGTTAAAGTCCAAGGGTCTTGTGCCGCTTTCGGGGCCCACGGGTTCAATCATGACCGCTGCTGTGCCGCCTCTAAAGCGGTTGGTTTTGAGCTTGCGCTCCAAATCTTTTAAATCGTTGGGGAAGAACTCTTGGATGTGCTTAAACACATAGCGGGGCACGCCGCTGGCTTGGGTCCATTTGGAGCCGGGGATGCGAATGCCATAGGCCAATTGGTCGCTCCAACCGTGGTAGGCGCCGCCCATTTTGATGATGTTTTTATTTTTTGTCGCAAGGCGGGCGATACGGATAGCGGCCATGCAGCTTTCCGACCCCGAGCCGAGCATACGGAACATTTCGACACTCTTGATGCTTTCGTGAATTTTTTGCGCGAGTTTATACTCGTACTCGTGGAAGAGGCCCGTTGACGGGCCGCAGGTGTTCAATAGGTCAATGACTTTTTCACGCACGACAGGGGGGTTGCTGCCCAAGACCGTCGGGCCGCCGGCTTGGATAAAGTCAAAATATCGGTTGCCGTCGAGGTCATACAGGTAAGGGCCTTCGGCTTTGGTGAAAACGAGGGGGAAGGGGTAGTTAAAGGCAAGGTTATGCTGAACGCCGCCGGGGATTCGCTCCACCGCTTTGTCAATCATCGCTTTGGATTTGACGCATTTTTTGCCGTAATATTCCGCTTCGTACTTTTTCAACGCGTCCGGGCTGACCGAATAAATGGGTTTTTTGATCAACTCATCCAGTTCTTTGGTGATTTTTTCCGCGTCATGGTACTCTTTGATTGCATACTTGGATTCCATAATAAATCTCCTTTATAATAAATATTACCCCCTGCAATTTGTTCCGGGACTTTTATGCGATACCCAATTTTTTGGCCATTTCCGCCGTTTTGAGTTGGAGCAACTTTGAAACGCCTTCTTCCTGCATGGTGACACCGTAGAGCACATCTGCTTCCTCCATTGTACCACGCCTGTGGGTGATGAGGATGAACTGGGTGTTTTTAGTCATGCGGCGCACATATTTGGCGAAGAGGTCAACGTTGTTTTCGTCGAGTGCCGCCTCCACCTCGTCAAAAATACAAAAAGGCGACGGGGTTACTTTGAGGATGGCGAACAGGAGGGCGATGGCTGCTAAGCCTTTTTCACCGCCGGAGAGCAAATCGATGTTTTGTATGTTTTTACCCGGGGGCTGGACTTTGATGTCAATATTGCATTCCAGTACATCCATATTGTTCTCAAGCACCAGCTCCGCTTTGCCGCCTTTGAAAAGTTCTTGGAAGGTCTCGCCGAAGTGCCTGTTGATTTTGTGGAACTCTTCACGGAAGCGTTCCGCCATTTTAACCGTCAACTCAGCGATAAGACGGTTGAGCTCATCCCTCGATTGTTCGATGTCGATTATCTGGGTGCCCAGGAACTCGTACCGTTCGGACACCTCTTTATATTCTTCCACCGCGCCGACGTTGACACTGCCCAAATTCCTGATTTTATTGCGGATGTCATTTAAAGCGCGCTGCGCTTTGGCGGGTTCTTCAATAACAATATTTAGGTCTTCCGCTTCGCGGCGCGTGAGCTGGTATTCGTCATACAG
Source organism: uncultured Eubacteriales bacterium (assembly GCA_964568955.1). Taxonomy (GTDB): domain Bacteria; phylum Bacillota; class Clostridia; order Oscillospirales; family Acutalibacteraceae; genus UBA1447. Next base: position 9,547 of record CAZMSM010000032.1, read on the forward strand.
CTTGTTCTGCGACTCCTCAAGTTCACGCTCAAGGGCTGCCTTGCGTTCTTCAAGGCGGGCAAGTTCACCGTTTAGTTTTTCTTTTTCTTCGTTGCCGGCTCTTTCCTTTTGCCGCAAGGCCGAGCTTTTTGCCTCTAAGTCGCTGCGGTTTGTGACGAGTTCGCCTACTTGTGCTTTGGCCGCGGCACTTTGCTCACGCAAGGAGGTCACCTGCTCTTGCATAGCGGCGATTGCTTCTTTAATGGCGATGCTGTTTTGCGCTATTGCGCTGATTTCCGCGTTCAAATCGCCAAGGCGGCCTTCGTGGGAAGCCCTGCGGCGTTGCAGCAAGGCGACAGCCTCTTCTTTGGCTTGCATATCTTTTTGGTCGGCCAAAATATCCAAATTGATGCGCGCTTGTGTTTGGGCAAGCTCTTCGCGGCGGGAATCCAGCTCCTCACGCTCACGCGTGAGCGCATCCATATCATTTTTAAGGATGTCCGCTTGCTTATCCAGCTCATGAATCACTTGTTGGGATGCTTCAATAGCGGCGCTTAGGGTTTCAATACGTTTGAATGCCGCCTTTTTTTCATCCTCGAGTTCCGAAACGGCCGTGGACGCGGTTTCAATCCGACCTTCGATGAGCTTGTATTCGCTCTCCTTACGGATGGTTTCCTCTTGCGCCCTTGCTAAGTCCGCTTGGGCGCCGTCAAGCTCTGCCTCGGCTGAGGCTAACTCTTCGGCGAGGGCTTTGTAGTCCGTTTGCATTTGGTCGTATTTTTTTTGCAGGCGGGTGACGGTCTCTTTAATCTTTTCAATTTCGTTAACGCGGCTTAAAATGCCCGCGTTGTGCCCCCTTGAACCGCCGGTCATTGAACCGCCGGCGTTGAGCACCTGACCGTCAAGGGTAACGATGCGGATCCTGTAACTGTATTTTTTAGCCAGGGCAATGGCGTTGTCCATATTGTCAACAACGGCCGTGCGCGCGAGCAGGGATTTAATGATTTCCGTATACTTTGGCTCAAAACTCAGCAGCTTGTGGGCAAAGTCGATAAAGCCGGGACAGCTTTCAAGCCCTTTTTCCGTGGAGTCCCTTGAGCGGATAGCAGTGATGGGCAAGAAGGTGGCCCTTCCCTCGCGGCTTTCTTTTAGGTAGTTGATGGCGCGTTTGGCGTCGTCCTCATTGTCGGTCACGATGTTCTGCACGGCGGCGCCAAGGGCCGTTTCAACCGCAACGGCGTAGTCGTCACTCACGGTTATCAGCTGTGATACGGGGGCGTGGATACCGCGCAGGGTGCCCCGCTTTGATTCGCGCATAATGGCCTTGACGCTGCCGGAATAACCCTCCATGTTTTTTTCTAAATCGTCGAGCATTTTTGCCCTTGCTGATTTTTGATGGATGTTTAGGTTCAGGCTGTCAAGCTCTTTTTTCGCTTTTTCGGTCTTGTCCGCGCGGGACTGGACCCGCATGTTGTAGCCCGTTACCGCGTTCAAAAGCCCCTTGACGGTTTCACGGCATTTGACCAGGTCATCGCTGCAGGCGTTTTTATTGGCTTCCAACTCGTCAAGGGCACCCGCCCTTAAAGCGATGCCTTCGTCGATGGCATCCATTCTTGCGGCAACCTCTTCTTTGGAGGACACTGCCGTGGATGCCTCAATTCGCTTGCCCGACGCTTTGGTGCTAAGGTCTGCGATTTTATGCGAAAGAGCCGCCGTTTTTTCGGCAAACTCTTGGTTTTCATGTTTTACGCCGCTGATGGTTTGGGCGGCTTGTTCAAGCTCTACTCTTTTGAGCCTGATTTTTTCTATGAGGGCATCAATTTCGCCCACCGCTTCTTTGATCTGATTGTCAAGATGTTGCTCGGTGCCTGCGGCCTGCTCCATATCGCGGGTAATGCGCTCAATGCTTTGGGTGTTGTGGTCAATGGTATTTCTTTCCACAGCGATGCGGCCTTCGATTTGCGTGGCTTCCTCTTCAAGGTTGGCCGCGTCTTGGCGGACTTTTTCAATCGTTAAGGTGATTTCCTGCCCGCCGGCAATATAGGCTTCGCTTTCGGCTTCAATGGTTTCAAGCTCTCTTTGTATGGCTTCGTATTGGCTTGTGGCAACGGCAAGCTTCGTTTCCTGCTCTTTCAAGCCGGATTTTGACTTTTTGATGGAATGGAGCCACAGACCGATTTCGAGTTCCCTTTTTTCCTGCGAGAGGACAAGGAACTTTTGCGCTTTTTCGCTTTGTACTTTGAGCGGGCCCACGCGGCCTTCAAGCTCGCTGTAAATGTCGCGCAAGCGTACCAAATTTTCTTCCGCTTGGGCGAGGCGGCGGTTGGCGTCTGTCCTTCTGTAACGGAAGTGGGAAATGCCCGCCGCTTCTTCCAACATTTCCCGCCGCTGGCCGGAGCGGGCCGAAATTAAGTCCGCTATGCGCCCTTGGCTGACTAAGGAATAGCCGTCCCTGCCAAGGCCCGTGTCCATAAAGAGCTCGTAAATATCTTTTAGGCGGACGGTTTCCCCGTTTAAAACATAACCACTTTCACCCGAGCGGTAATAGCGGCGCGTTACGGCAACCTCGTCCTTGTCACAGGCAAGGGACCTGTCCGTATTGTCCAAACGCAGGGTCACCTCGGCAAAACCGACGGCTTTGCGAAGCGTTGTCCCTCCGAAGACCACGTCTTCCATTTTTGACCCGCGCAAGTTTTTGGTGGATTGCTCGCCCAAAACCCAGCGTACGGCGTCGGATATATTACTTTTGCCGCTCCCGTTTGGCCCCACAACGGAGGTGATCCCTCGCCCGAACTCCAACAGAGTTTTATCGGGGAAGGATTTGAAGCCTTGCATTTCCAGTGACTTTAATGTCATCTTGTCGTTTCCTTTGCATGTTGTGTTTTACCGCTTGGTTTTGTTAAAGTCTTGTGCAGGTGACTTGATATTTTTCGAGCCCCTCGCGAGGGGCAACGCTGCATCTATACCCCCGGGCTTCAAGGGCTTTTATGTTTTCGCGTTTATGGCCGATCATTTGAGACAGGGCGTTTGGGGCAACGAAAAGCTTTGCCGCCCCGCCTGTGGGGATTTTTTCGTGTAAAGCGTGCCATGCATTTTCTAAATAAATGGCGGCCTCGCACAGTTCCCTGAAGGCCGGGTGATAGGGCCCGGCGACGTAGCCTTCCTCAACCCCGCCGCCCGAGTGAAGCCCCAAGCGAATCACATCGATCCCCGCATCAAAAAACATTTTTAAAAGCTTAGCACAAAGGGGGACTGCTTGTTCCAGTGTCTGCGGGCGGTATTCCCCGGTGGCGGTGAGTTGCGCTAAGTGGGTGCCGCGCAACACGACGGTCGGGTATATTCGAACGGTTTTGGGCTTACAGGCAATAATTTTGCGGGCTGTTGTGATGCTTTCTTGCGCGCAGGAGCCAAGCATCCCCGTCATCATCTGAAGCCCCAGCTCAAAACCATGCGCTTTGATGAGGGTACCGGCATCCACGATGCTTTGTGCGGTGTGGCCCCTGCGGTTCATGGCCAGAACGTCGTCGCTCATGCTTTGGGCACCGAGTTCAATGGCGGTGACACCGTACTGCTTTAACAGTTGGCAGATTTCAGCATCCACCGCATCGGGCCGGGTCGAAATTCGAATACCGATAAAGCGTTTACCGTCTATATAGGGGTGGGCTGCTCGGAGCAATTCCAACATGTAATCCCTGTCGATTGCGGTAAAGCTGCCACCGAAAAACGCGATTTCTCTTTTATAAAAATTGTCATTATTTTCATTGTTGTCGTGGGCATTTGCACACGTAATGCCGGCGGCCTCTACGGCATCGTCAATATCTTTTGCGCAAAGCTTTGTGGTTTTGCCGGATATATGGCCTTGGTTGCAAAAAACGCATTGCTGTGGACAGCCTTCGTGCGGCACGAACAAGGCGACGTTGATATGTTTCAAAACGATTTGCCTCCAAATTTGCCTAAGGTTTGCCTAAAAATTGCCTATAACCCCATTAAAGCAAGGGCTTCCCTTGCGGCTTCTTGTTCGGCGAGTTTTTTGCTTTTGCCCCTACCCGCCCCGATGACATTGCTGTTGAGGTGGACCTCAACGGCGAAACTCTTGTTGTGGTCGGGCCCGTTTTCGGCGGTTAAAACATACTCCACGCTTTCCTCGGGGTTTTTTTGAATGACTTCTTGCAGGATGGTTTTGTAATCTTTAAAAGCATCTGCTTTGTTAGAGGCATCTTTGATAAACCCATGCACAAAACGCTTTGCCGCCCCCAAGCCGCCGTCCAAGTAAATGGCCGCAAGAACCGCTTCAAAGGCATCCGCAAGGATGGAAGGGCGGTTATTGCCACCGGTCACGGTTTCGCCGCGGCCAAGGTAAAGGAAGTTACCCAAATCCAACTCTTTGGCAAAATCGTACAGGGAGCTTTCGCAAACCGTGGCGGCGCGAAGCTTTGTTAGCTCCCCTTCGGGCATTTTGGTGTAGTGGAGGTAAAAATATTCTGCCGTGATAAAGCCCAGCACCGAGTCACCCAAAAATTCGAGCCGTTCGTTGCTTTTACCCCCGTTTTGCCGCTCGTTTACAAAAGAGGAATGGGAAAGTGCCCGTATGAGCAGGTCCTCTTTTTTAAACGTATAGCCGATGTTTTTTTGAAAAGCCTTTAAATCTGTGTGCATATCTGCCTCCGAGCATGAATGAGAAATTTGCCCTTCTTACGCGAGCCCTGCCAGACGAATGGCGTTTTCCACCACGGTGACCAGGTCTGCAACTTCGCTGAGCCGGAGCACTTCGTCCCCATGCAACTCTATATCAAACTCACCCTCAACCGCGAGGACAAGGTCATCAATATCTTCTTCGTCCGCACCAAGGGATTCAAATGTTGTATCTTCGTTGATTTCTTCCTCATCAATGGAAAACTGCGTTGAGATGAAAGCGATGACTTTTTCCAGGACCATACGATTACCTCCGTTTATAAATTTTTGTAATTTTTTAAATTTCTTAGGTTTAATATCGGTTAATTTAAGCTTTCTTTTATGGCTTTTACCACTTCTTGCTCGGTGAAAATTTTTGCTTGCCGAATGGCATTTTTTATCGCTTTGGCGTTTGAAGACCCGTGTGCTTTGATGACAGGCGCGTTTACGCCCATGAGGGCGGCACCGCCGAACTCGGTGTAATCCATTTTGTTTTTAAAGTCGGTCAAACCGTTTTTGACCATCAGTGCCGATATTTTTGTGAACAAATTTTTCTTGTAAATGGTTTTGAGGTTGCCCATCATGGCCCCTGCGACGCCTTCGTACATTTTGAGGATGATGTTGCCTGTAAAACCATCTGCGACAACCACTTCACAGCAACCAAAAGGGATGTCCCTCGCTTCGACGTTGCCGATAAAATTATAGTTTGCCGCTTTCATCAAATCATAGGCTTCCAGCTGGAGTTTGCCGCCCTTGGATGCTTCCGTACCGATGTTGACCAAGGCGATTCGCGGGGAGGGGAAGTCCATAATTTTCTTCATATAAATATCGCCCATGACGGCAAATTGGTTTAAGTGTTCTGCTGTGCAGTCCGCATTCGCTCCCATGTCAATGAGCATCGTGGGGCCGGCGTTGGTGGGCATAACCGATGCGATAGCGGCGCGTTTAATCCCTTGTATGCGTTTTACAATAAAAGTCGCCCCAATTACCAGGGCGCCGGTGGAACCTGCGCTCACAAAAGCGTCGCCTTGGCCCGCGGCCAGTGCTTTAAGCCCCACGGCTAAAGAGGTGTTGCCCTTTGCTTTGAGAATATCCATGGCGTTGTCGGTCATGTGCATGATGTCGGGCGCGTCTAAAATTTGCATTGAAGTAAGGCTTATTTGATTTGCCGCAGCGCAGCGAATGATTTCGGTTTCCTTCCCGGTTAAGAGGATTTCAACCCCCAGCTCTTTGACCGCTTGCTCGCAGCCTTTGAGTATTTCAAGGGGAGCCTTGTCCCCCCCGAAGGCGTCAACAATGATTTGCATTTTCAATTACCTCCGCGACCGTGGCTAATCCGCGTTGTGCCAGGGCCTCATATCGCTGTCTTTTATCCCGTATCGGTTCTTCAAGCGGTGGCAGCAAACCGAAATTTGCACCCATGGGCTGGAAGTCTTTGACGCACGGGCTACTGATGTAGGTTGAAAGAGCGCCGATCATGGACTGGGCAGGTAGGAGGATTGGCTCGCGCTTTTGAATGCGCCTTGCGGCGTTTAATCCTGCTAATATGCCGGAAGCGGCGGACTCCATATAGCCTTCCACACCCGTAATCTGTCCGGCAAAAAAAAGACCGGGTCTTGTTTTAAAACTAAAATCCGCGGCTAAGAGGCGGGGGGAGTCAATAAAAGTGTTGCGGTGCATGACCCCGTAGCGCACAAAATCGGCGTTTTTAAGCGCCGGTATCAAGCCGAAAACTCTTTTTTGTTCCGCAAACTTCAAGTTGGTTTGAAAGCCCACGAGGTTGAATAAGCGCCCTGTTGTATCCTCACGCCGCAGCTGCAAAACCGCCCAAGGCCGGTGGCCTGTTTTGGGGTCTCTCAACCCGACGGGGCGAAGGGTGCCGTAGCGCAGGGTGTCAAGCCCTCTGGCCGCTAAGACCTCAACGGGCATACAGCCCTCGTAAAAATCCTTTTTTTGGTCAAAGGCATGGAGGTCGGCACTTTGAGCACCCACCAGCTCCCGGTGGAAAAGCTCGTATTCCTCTTTGTCCATGGGGCAGTTGATGTAGTCGTCCTCGCCGCCCCTGTCGTAACGGGATTGCGTAAAAGCATGGTTGCTGTCGATGCTGTCGGCCGTTATGATAGGGGCCGCTGCGTCAAAAAAGCTCAAGCTCCCGCCGCAAATGTGTTGAATGTCTTGCGCCAATGTGTCCGAAACCAGGGGCCCTGCCGCGACAATAACCGTGCCCGTTTGCGGTATCTGGCGGACCTCCCGCCGCTCGAGGGTGATGAGTGGTTCCTTGCTGACTTTTTCGCTCATCAGGCGGGAAAATTCGTCCCTGTCAACAGCCAAGGCACCGCCGGCGGGCACGCTGCACTGCTTTGCAACTTCAACACAAACGCTGCCGAACAGCTCCATTTCCGCCTTGAGCATACCCCCTGCAGAACAATGGCGCAGGGCTTTGAAGGAATTTGAGCAGACAAGCTCCGCAAGCCCCGGTGAGCGGTGAGCGGGGGAATACTTCAGGGGCTTCATCTCAAGCAGGTGAACGGGGATGCCGGCCCTTGCCAAGGCGAACGCCGCTTCAACCCCGGCGAGGCCCCCGCCGATAACTGTTACATCACTCATTCTTCGTTTATCTCTTTTGTCTCTTTTGTCTCTTTTTTGTCATTTTGGTTCTCTTGCTCAGTTTGGTCGTTCTTTTCGTCGTCGTCTGCTTCTTCTTGCGCAGACGCTTTGCCTTTTCGCTCGGTTTTGGTTTCGTAGCCGCAACCTTCGTTGAGGCATGCCGTTATGCCACCTTTTTTGGCAAAGAGGGATTTACCGCATTGCGGGCAAATGCCCCCGGTTGGTTTATCCCAGGTTATAAAGGTGCAATCCGGCCACGCTTCGCAACCGAAGAAAGTATACCCTCTTTTTGACTTTTTTTCAACAACTTTTGCGCTGCAAATGGGGCAGGTTGCGCCCGTATCAATCACAAAGGGTTTTGCGTTTTTGCAATCGGGGTAACCGGGGCAGGCGAGGAACTTTCCAAAACGCCCCACCTTCACCACCATCAATTTACCGCATTTTTCGCAGGGGATATCGGTCAGGTCTTCTTGGAGCTGAATTTTTTGCCCTTCCATTTCGGTTTTTGCTTTGCTCAGGGCCGCCTCAAACTCATCATAAAAATCATGCAACACTTTAATATAGTCTGCCTTGCCGTTTTCCACCTCGTCAAGGGACGTTTCCATTTGGGCGGTGAACTTGACGTTGACTATTTTTTGGAAGTGGTCTTTAAACACGCCGGTTACCGCTTCCCCAAGTTCTGTCGGGCTTAACACTTTCGCCTTGCGCTCAACATAACCCCGTTTGAGGACGGTTGAAATAATGGACGCATAGGTACTGGGCCTACCAATACCGTTTTCCTCAAGCGCTTTTATCAGGGTTGCTTCCGTAAAGCGTGGGGGCGGCTGTGTAAAGTGCTGGTTTGCGATGAGTTCTTTGAGCTTTAACAAGTCCGATTGTTTGAGTTCGGGCAACTTGGTGCTTTTTTCGCTCTTTTCATCATTCGCTTCTTCATAAAGTGTGGTAAAGCCGTCAAAGCTAACCGTGTAGCCGGAGGCGGTGAAGATGCAGTATTGGTCTTGCTCAAGTTGTGCCTTTGTGGCGGCGTGGATATTTATTTTCATTGTCGCTTGAATGCAGTCGGCCATAAGGCTTGCGATAAAGCGCTTCCATATCAATGAATACAGTCGGTATTGGTCGGAGCTAAGGCTGCTTTTGGCTTGTTCGGGTGTGATGGAGGGGACGGCGGGGCGAATGGCCTCGTGGCCGTCTTGGGCATTGGAGCGGGAGCGGAAATAGCGCGGCTTTTCCGGCAAATAGTTTGCACCGAAAGTTTCCGCTATATACTCGTTGCCTTGGGTTCTTGATTCTTCGGAAATTCGCAGGGAGTCTGTTCTCATATAAGTGATAAGACCCGTGGTGCCGATGCCTTCAATATCCACACCCTCGTACAGCTCCTGGGCGGCCTTCATGGTTCTCTGCGCCTGAAAGCCCAAGCGTCTGGATGCTTCTTGCTGAAGGGTAGAGGTAATGAAGGGCGGGGAAGGGCTTTTCTTTCGGGTTCCTTTTTTAACCGACTTGATGGTGTAGTCGGCACCCTTTAAACGATCCAGGTATTTGTCCGCCTGCTCTTTATCGCTTATCTTAATTTTCCCGCTTTCGTCCCCGTAAAAGGCCGCGGCAAAAGTACCGCCGCTTTTTGCCGCAAGTTTTGCGTCAAGGCTCCAGTATTCTTCCGGCAGGAAGGCGTTAATTTCGATTTCTCTATCAACAATCAGTTTAACCGCTACGCTTTGAACGCGCCCGGCGGACAGCCCTCTGCGGATTTTTTGCGATATAAAGGGGCTTAAGCGGTAGCCGACAAGGCGGTCCAATATTCGGCGCGCCTGCTGGGCGTTGACCAAATCCATGTCAACCGTCTGGGGGTTGTTGATGCCGCGCAGAACGCCCGTTTTGGTTATCTCATTAAAGGTAACCCTGTCGGTGGTCTTTAAATCAAGCTTCAGCAACTGGGCAAGATGCCAGGAGATGGCTTCGCCTTCGCGATCAGGGTCGGTGGCAAGAATGACTTGCTCACTCTTCTTAACCTTTGCTTTTAGCTCTTTGACAATTTTTTCTTTACCCTTGGCAACGGCATATTTGGGCGCGAAGTCGTTCTTTACATCTATACTGAGCCTTGCCGCGGGTAAATCGCGCACATGGCCCATGGATGCCGTGACCTCATAGCCGGGCCCCAAATACTTTTTAATGGTCTTTGCCTTTGCAGGCGATTCCACAATAACTAATTTTGACATTTCATGCTCCAATCTATTTGTAGCAGTTTAAAATAAAAAACTACTTCTCCACTGCGTCCCAACTGTGTCCCCAAAGCTTCCCAACGTTCTCCAACGCTTCTCCACTGCTTCTCCACCGCTTCCCCGCCTCGTCCCCGTTTTCCTACATTAAAACATATCTTTTGCCCGAGGTCAACTCTATAAAGCCGTAGACCTCCAATTCGGTAAGGGCTGTGATGACCTTTGCGGGGTCAAGCTTTGCCGCGCGGACAATATCGTCAATGTGTACCGGGTCGCTTAAAATCTTTGAATAAACCACGTGCGTGGCTTCGTCCAAACTCGCCGGCAAAACGCGCCTTGCCTTTGTGAAACAAGGCTTTCGGCGTAAGAAATCAGCCATGTCGGCTTTGGGCGGGGGCACTTGCGCCGGTGCCGGTGTTTTGTTGAGGGGCATATTTTTTGAACTACCAAAACCGCCGGGTTTAGTGGGCGTTTCGGACAGAGAGGTTTCGAGTGCGTCAAAACTCAAGGCACCGGGGTAACGGAAGGCGTACTCTTCCAGCACATCCGCCGCCGAAAACACCGGCTTCGCCCCGTCTCTTATCATTTTATTGGTACCCGTATAGGAGGAGTTGATGATGTCGCCCGGGACGGCGAAAATATCCCGCCCTTGCTCAAGGGCATAACCTGCGGTAATCAATGAGCCGCTTTTCTCCCCCGCTTCAATCACGACAGTGCCGTAACTCAAGCCGGAAATCAAACGGTTTCGAATAGGGAAGTTTGAGCCGACAGCCTGTGTGTCGGGCGGATATTCGCTAACGACAGCACCGCTTTGAGCAATTTGAGTGCGCAGGGCATGGTTGCCCATGAGGTACTTTGCGCCGAGCCCGCAGCCAAGTACCGCCACGGTTTTCCCCCCACCATACAAGGCACCGGTGTGGGCAGCACTGTCAACACCGAGGGCACCGCCGCTGACCACCACCGCGCCGGAGCGGGAAAGGGAGGCGCTTAGCCTGCCTGCCACATCAATACTGTAGCGGGAAGCACAGCGGGAACCCACGACGGCGATGCTGATTTTTTCCCTCAAACAGCCCAAATCCCCCCAAGTGTAAAGCACAGCGGGGAAGTTGTTCAGCCCCAGCAGCAGCGGCGGGTAATCCGCACAGTCGGGCGTTATTATCTGCCAGTCATTTTGAGCGCATTGCCGCACAATGACGTTTGCTTGTTCGAGCGTGTAATTTTCAAGGCGCTGGATTTGCCTGTTTGTCACAGCACCGGAAAGCCGCCACTCCGTTGGCCCCGCATCATACATCTCTTTGGGGGAATCGAAAGCGGCAACAACCGCGTCCGTCCTGCCTTGTATGCCAAGCCCCGCTTGGAGCCAAATCCAATAAGCACTAAGTTCTTCTTTCATTGAGTAAGCTCCCACATAATAATTGCCGCACAAGCGGACGCATTGAGCGATTCCACCGTGCCTTTCATTGGTATTGCAACCCTTTCGGCGCAAGCATCCAGAACCCCGGGGGAAATGCCGGCGCCTTCGTTGCCGATGACGCAAATCATACCGCCGGCGTTTTTGAGTATTTCGGGCCCATGCGCACCCTCGCCGCTGACGGTGGAGGCGATTGTGAGCAGCCCTTGCCGGGCGGCATTGTTCAAGAGTTCGGGCAAATTTTCCGTTTCAATAATAGCTAACCTGAGCGAAGCACCCATGGCCGCGCGCAAGGCTTTGGGGTTATAGATGTCACACCCGCCACTGACAATCAGGGCGTCTATACCCAGCGCCTCGGCCGTTCGGCATATGGTTCCCAAATTGGAAGGGTCTTGAATATCCTCCAGCGCGATATAACGGGCGTTTAATTCTATTGTATAGACGCCCGGGTTCTTGTCGCGTATGTTACAAACACAAAAAACCCCTTGCGCCGAGGAGGTATCCGTTAATCGGCTCGCTATTTCCGGCGTAATCTCATAGCAAACTTGCGCCTTTTTTATAATCGGGCCCGTATAGTCGGCGTATTTTTCCATGGCTTGTGGAGTTAAAAACGCTTGCACAATCTCCACACCGTTTGCGGCAGCGTCCGCACACAGTCGTGCCCCTTCCAGCAGGAAAAGCCCCGCTTCCCGCCGTTTTTTCGCACTTGTGCCAAGGAGGGCCGCTGATTTAATTTTTTCATTTGAGCGGCTGATTATTTTTTCCATAGTTCAATCCTTATATCGATTCCCAACGGAAGCCTTCTAAAGTGCCGAACGCGAAGATTCTGTAGACCACCACATAATAATTCATTGTTCCGCAAAAATCAACCATATTAACAAACAATAAGGGCGGACTGTTCAGTCTGCCCTTTGAAACAAAAATTCAAAACGCCTCAGGCGTGTGGCCTTTGGCGCTGAATTTAGGTTTATGCGGTTTGTGCTTTGACCTGGTCGACCAATGCTGTGAAGGCTGCCGGGTCAGCGATAGCGATTTCGGACAGCATTTTGCGGTTGAGGTTGATTTCGGCTTTCTTGAGCCCATTGATGAAGGTTGAATAGTTCATACCGTTCATTTTTGCAGCCGCGGAAATACGAGTGATCCAAAGACGACGGAAGTTGCGCTTTTTCTGCTTGCGCCCTACGTAGGCGTACTGGCCGGACTTCATAACGGCTTGCTTGGCGGTTTTGAAAAGCTTGCTCTTGGAGCCGTAATAGCCCTTTGCGAGCTTTAATACTTTATTCCTTCTCTTGCGCGTCATCATCGCGCCTTTTACACGAGCCATGGTAAATTACCTCCGAATTTTTTACATTTTCGCTTGAGTCTATTTGTAGGGAATCAGGCGCTTGATTTGCTTTTGGTTGGTAACGTCAGCGACGGTGGTTTTGCGCAGATTCCTCTTGCGTTTTGTGCTCTTCTTGGTGAGGATGTGCGACATATAGGCGTGAGAACGGATAGCTTTGCCGGTTTTTGAAATTTTAAAACGTTTTTTTGCTCCGCTGTGTGTTTTGATTTTGGGCATGGTTTCTCCTCCTTGTGATTTCTGATTCTTGTTATTTAGCTTATTTAACGACGTTTGGCGCCAGGAACATCAGCATTTGACGGCCTTCAAGTTTGGCGGGTTTCTCCACTGTCGAAAGTTCTTCGCAAGCCTCTGCGAATCGGGCCATGTTTGCCAGGCCGATATTCGGGTGAGCCATCTCGCGTCCTCTAAAGCGTATTGAAACCTTTACCTTGTCGCCGGCAGCAAGGAACTTTTTCGCATGGCTGACTTTAGTGTCAAAATCGTGGGTATCGATTTTAAGGGAAAGTCGTATTTCCTTGATATCCACCACGCGTTGCTTTTTCTTTGCCTCTTTTTCCCGTTTAGACTCTTCAAAACGGAATTTGCCGTAGTCCATGATTTTACAAACAGGCGGTTTTGCCATCGGTGCGATTTTGACCAAGTCAAGCGATTTTTCTTCCGCCAATTTTAAAGCTTCAGCGGATGACATAATGCCCAGCTGTTCGCCATCGTCTGTGACAATCCTAAGTTCTTTATCACGGATAGCCTCGTTGATCTGCATTTCCTTATTGCTGATGTGAAAGCACCTCCCAATGCGTTTACGGGTAAATTCAAAGCGAGGGCAGTTGTAAAACCGTCCTCGCAAAATCAACACATCCGGGGCAAAGACCCCGTTTATAGTATTGACCTTGCGGCAGACGAAACCCCGAAGGTGAGAACGCAAGGCGGTTGCCTTGACTGCTCTGCTTTGTTGTAGATGTATTCTAACAGCACCAATGTCAAAAGTCAACATTTTTTTGCGCGGAACTTCGAAAAGCTCAAAATATCAAGGCCTAAGCGTGCTGTTTAGTGGTTTATTTAAGCAACGGGCAGTTGCATTTAGAGCAAAACTCGTCACCGATGTCGTTCAAATACGCACACGCGTTGCAAAAAGACACCGTGTCACGTGTTTTGTCCTGTTTTTCGTAGGACTTGAGCTTGCCGTGGTGACGGACTTTGTCCCCAATTTGAAAATAGTTGTAGCGGGTGTCATCATCTTCCGCTGTCAGCTCATGCTTTTTGCCGCGCTCATCTTTAATGACAACCTTGTATTCCATATAGTTGACCCAATAGTAGTCGTTCGTGTCCGACCCACTGCTTTGTTTGCGGCGCTTATTTTTGATGGTTTTATCGACCACAAGGCCATCCCACGTTTTTGAGCGCATTCGGCTGAGAACCGTTAAAAGTGCAATGGTAAGGAACATGCCGCCAATACCCATGCCGATATACATCGCCTGCGGATTGTCCATCTCGCTGCTTGTTTCGCCGTAAACGGTAAAGCCGACGAAAGCGATAACGGCCAAAACAGCGGAGAAAATGCCGGCGTAGCGGTTGGAGTTTTTGACATATTTTGCAAAGGCCGGGTCGTTGATGCGGGGCGAATACCCCAATGTGCCCCCCATCCCGCCCGCGGGCGGGCTCACCGGTGGCGTTTGCCCGTTTTTGGTAAAAGCAGTGCCGCAGTTTGAACAAAAGGTAGCTCCGGGGGATGATTCGTTGCCGCAAACAGAACAAAACATAAGATTCACCCGAACAATTGGGGCTAAGCCCCGGCATTCGTTCCTTTCCATTTTGTGGGGAGGGTTACACACAGAATCCTTTACTTGTAAAACTATCGTGTTTCCATTATAATTCTGTAAGAATTATATGTCAACAGTGATGTTGGCC
>CAZMSM010000033.1:0-17368 GCA_964568955.1 uncultured Eubacteriales bacterium
ATTCCAGCCTTCCAAGCTGGTTACGTGGGTTCGATTCCCATCACCCGCTCCATTTGTTCCCACACGCGCTTGTAGCTCAGGTGGATAGAGCAACTGCCTTCTAAGCAGTGGGTCAGGGGTTCGAGTCCCTTCAAGCGCGCCAAAGCCTGCAGCGGGCAGTCAGCATTCTCGATTTCGTGTTGGCATCTCATCCCGCGGGGGCAGGCAACAATGAGTTCACATGGTGGGTATAGTTCAGCGGTTAGAGCGCCAGGTTGTGGTCCTGGATGTCGTGGGTTCGAATCCCACTATCCACCCCATTGAAATAAGAATACGTGAAGCGTAAGCTTTGCGTGTTTTAAATATAAGTATAATGGGATGTCGCCAAGCGGTAAGGCAACGGACTTTGACTCCGTCATTCGTTGGTTCAAATCCAGCCATCCCAGCCAAAAAAGCGTTTCTTCGGAAGCGCTTTTTTTATTACGAATTAAAGTTGCACAAGGCATTAAAGTGTGCTATATTTTTAACATGCAGGGTAAAAAATGTTCAACTGTTATTTTGCGCAACGAATGAACTGTATTGCAAGCTTCCTGTTTAAGAAAGGGGCCTTCTTTTGAAGACGGAAAACCGAAAGATTGAATTTGTAATTCACAAGTCAGACGAAAGAAAATATCGTTACATCCCCCTCGAAATCCCGGAGAATGTGGAAAGGGTTGAGATCAAGCCGAGCTATACCGGTGATGATGCAAATTCAAATGTAACGGATGAAGAAAAAAATGTTATCGATTTTGCTTTGGTTGATGAAAATGCAGACGATTTGGGTTCCAGCGGTTCGAACACGAGGAAAATTGTCATCAGCAGCAGTTTCGCATCCGACGGCTATAAACGCACAACGCCACGGGGAACTTGGCAAATTATTGTCGGGTGTTACCAGGTCAAAGCGACCGGTTCGATTGCCCGTTACGACATTACCTACATTTTTAAAGAATTTCGCTACCTAAAAGGGGACTTGCATACCCACACCACAAACAGCGACGGCAAGTATACCGTGACGCAATTGGCGCATAAAGCAAAGCGAAAAGGTCTGGATTTTCTCTTTATCACAGACCACAACAACTCGACCGAAGATTTAGCTATTCCCTTGGTCAAAGGGTTGACTATTATCGAAGGCTTGGAACTGACCAATTATGACGGGCATATCAACTTATTGGGTGCCAAAAAGCCGTATAACGGTTCATTTGCGGTTAATACCATGGACCAACTAAATGATAAATTAATGCAAGCCAAACAAAATGGGGCTATGCGTGTATTAAACCATCCGTTTTGCTTTATGGTTCCAATCAACTACAATTTTGAAGAAGTGGACTATGACGGGGTTGAAATATGGAACGGACCGGCTCTTGCCAAGGAGATGAAAGCCATCGATTGGTGGCAGGAAAAGCTTGAAGCCGGCGACCACATCCCCATCGTTGGTGGTTCGGATTATCACCGTGACTATATTGTTACGGATTTGCTGGCATCCCCCACGACAAGAGTCTGGTGTGACAGCAACGACAAGCAAACTATTTTAACGGCTATAAAAAACGGGCGTTGCGTCATAACGCGCAGCGTCTGTTCTGCAATGATAGATATGCGTTGCGCCGAGCAAACCGTGGGGGATACGGTGAAGTTAGAAGACGCAAAAACGGTGACAATAACTGCAAGCAAAATGAAAAAGGGACATAAGCTGCAGGTGTTCAGCGAACAAGGGCTAATTCATGAGTATATAAATAAATCGCGTAAAGACTATTTTTATAACGCTCAAGTAACGGGCCCCGGATTTATTAGGGCACAAATCGTATACAATAAAAGCTTTGTCGGTAAACTACTGCACAAAGTAGTCTTGCGAACCCTTTCGGCGCAGGAGGCCAAAAAGCCGGTGCCTGAATTGCTTTATGCCATTACAAACCCAATTTATTTTGTAAAAGAGTAAAGCGTTTAAAATGGGAAACTGCGCCTGCTTGTTTAAAGCCGGATGGAAAGATTTGCAATAAGTGTTGAAAAAAAGAAGTGACAGTGGTAAACTTAGAAAAAGAAAATTGGAGGATTACAATGATAAATCAACTTGAAAAACCAATCGTCGGCGAAACAGTGGTGAGCCTTGACACTACGCTTGGCACAGTTAAAATACGGATGTTCCCGAGCGAAGCACCAAAGGCTGTTGAAAACTTTATTACCCACGCAAAAAACGGTTATTATGATGGGCTTATTTTTCACAGGGTTATCAAAGATTTTATGATTCAAGGCGGCGACCCGACAGGCACCGGCAGAGGTGGGGAGAGCATTTGGGGTTCATCTTTCGAGGATGAGTTCAGCCCCGGTCTGTGCAACCTGAAAGGCACGCTTTCCATGGCAAATGCCGGCAAAAACACAAATGGCAGTCAGTTCTTTATCGTTCAGGCCCAGGAGGGCACCCCATGGCTTAATAACAAACATACGGTTTTCGGCCAGGTGTATGAAGGAATGGCTGTTGTTGACACAATAGCCCGCGTTAAGGTGAACCTTTCGGATAAACCTGTTGAAGATGTCAAAATCCTGAGTGTTAGTGTCGAAACTGTTCAATAATTGTATCCAAACGAAAGAGGCGGTGGGTGTTACATGAAATTGCTTATTCAAAAAACGGCTTCGGTACTTATCGCACTGTGCCTTGTGGCAGGGGTGATTTGTGTTCCGATTGTAGCCAGCGCAGCGCCACCTGTGCAGCTCACAGTGACGAACGCTGAAGGCTCCTCGGGGCAGGATGTCACGGTCTCCTTAAACATTTCGGCAGACTCAACTCTTGCGGCTATCGACTTTATTCTCAAATATGACAGCACAAAATTGCTGTATAAAAGCAACGCGTCGGGGGTAGCCGCAGCGGGCGCTTTATCTTCCATAAATCCAAACTATAAAACTGCGGACGATTCAGATGCCTTAAAAGGGTCGCTTATCCACGTCGATGGTATAACCGCCGGCGGCTCCTTGTTGGATGTTACTTTTACGGTCGCGCCGGGTTGGTCCGGCACAACGCCTGTTTCACTTGAAGTGGAGGGCGATATAAGCGATTCCACTTATAACAGTATTCCTTTTGAAACGAAAAATGGCACCGTAACCGTAGACGAAGTAGCGGGCTCAAGCACCATAACTGCTGTTGAGGAAAAAGAAGAGTCAACTTCTTCGCCCCAAAATTTAACTAATATTCTGATTGTAATTGGTGTGCTGAGCGTCGGTATTGTGCTGGTATTGATCATTGTTAAGAAAATGCGGAGCAACAAGTAGTCAAAAGCAAAACATGATAGGCAAAAAACAGGACAGCCAGAATGAAAAGGGCTACATATCAGTAGCCTGAAGATTAGGAGAATAATTATGAAAAATTCCGGTAGCATTACCAAAGCGTTTGTGCTTGTGTTTGCAGTTGTACTGTTTGCCGGCTTTATTTCTCTGCCGGTGCATTTAAATGCGGCCTCTGCTACTCAGTTAACGGTTTCCGATGCAAGCGGCAAAGCAGGGGATGAAGTGACGATTTCCATATCCATTTCGCCAAATTCGGGGCTTGGCGCCGGGGAGCTGGTGTTGAAATACGATACAAGTAAATTGACGTATTTAAAATATCAGCTTGGTCCTGCGGCTAATGGCGGTATGTCGGTAGTTAACCCGGATTATAGACCAGAAACGGGCTTCAAAAGTATAAAATATGTTTATATTAATGCAACCGGGCTTACTGCGGGCGGTTCTGTGTTAGATATAACATTTACTATCAAGTCCGGTTGGTCCGGAGAAACGCCCCTTGTTCTCACGGCAGATGAATTTAAAGAGTCGTCTGACAATTATAAGGATATTACTTACAATATTAAAAACGGAAAAATTACAACAGGAACGACAACACCCACCCAGCCCGACGTGACCTCAACAACAAAACCCGATGTGGGAACAACGGCAAAACCAACAACAACACCCACTACAACAAAACCCACTACGACAAGGACTGAATATGTTACGAAAGAGGATGGCTCGAAAGTAACACAGACGGACAAAGCCGGTTCAACCGTGAATAAAACGACCGTCGTTTACGATACGGTAACAAGGGTGGAAAATGTTACGGACAAGGACGGTTCAAAAGTGACCGAAAAAGATAAGGATGGTTCGACAGTTTACAAAACGACTGTGATTCATGAAAGGGTAGTAGGGTCGGAATATGTTACGCAAGAGGATGGCTCAAAAGTTTTCGTGACAGATGAAGCCGGTTCAACCGTTTACCAAACCACCCTTATTTATGAAACGGTGGACAACGAGGATGTGCAAAACGAAACCGATGATACGCAGGACACAGATGATGGCACAACAGTGGGTACCATATCAACTGCAAAAAAGACAGTTGTAATTGTTGCCCTGGTTTTAGTTCTCCTTGTTGCGGCGGCACTGATAGCCGTCGTCTATAAAAAGAAAAAAGGTACTGCGGAATAAATGCCAAGGTATTCACGCAAATTAGGAGAGTAATGATGGAACTTTCTGCAAACGTTGTTAAAGCATTCGTGCTTGTCTTTGTCGTTGTCTTGTTTACTGCGTTCGTTTCGTTGCCGGTTCAGCTGCGAGCTACTGATTTGGAGGATGAAACACAGCCGCCAACTACAACCGAAACAACATCTCCAACGACGACAACAACACAGACAACGACTGCGGCATCGACTGAGGCAACGACTACGACAACGACAACGACTGCGGCATCAACTGCTGCATCAACTGCTGCAAAGACTACGACAAAGACGGTGGCAAAGACGACAACTCAACCATCAACAGCAAAGACGACACAGTATGGCACGACAACGGTGAGGGAATCATTTGAATTCAAGGATCCCATTTCGGTGACTCAGTATATATTAGACGAGGAAGGCTCAAGAGTTACTGTGCTGGACGAATTCGGCTCAACGGTTTATGCCACAACTATCGTTTATGAAACGGTGGATAGCGCAGGTCAACAGGATGAAACCGAGGAAAATGAAAACGTCTTTTATAATACAGATGTTGAAAACAGGAACCTTGCAACAAAGAAAGTTGTTTTGATTGTCTTGATCGTTGCAACCACCGTGGGTGTCATAGCCTTCGCCTTAAGCTTCTTGGGGAAAAAGAAATAGAGGATAACTTTTCTAATTTGTAAGCGTGCGAAATTGAGAGGGAGGAAACACATTGAAAAAAGTAATCGGTTTAGTAGCTGTGCTGGCGGCGGTTGTATTGGGCGCGTTTGTGTTTATGACAGTGGCAAACAATCCGGAGAAACGGATAGTTGGCGAGTGGACGAACGTTAACAATAATTACAGCTTAAAGTTTTCGGAAAACGGAGAGGTGGATATCCCTGTTGAGTTTTTTGACGTAGGTTTTGAAGCTGATATTACCGGCAAGTATTCTCTTAATAAAAAGACTGAAGAGATAACATTCAGCTTTTCATTTTTATTGGTCGAGTACAACAAAACATATGATTTTAGGATTAAAGGGGATTCGTTAACGCTTACCAGTGAATCAACAGGTAAATCAACTGTTTTCACGCGACAAAAAACAGACTAATAAAAAATATTTTTGAAAAAAAGACTGCAAACTCGGTTAAAGTGAACCGGTAGTTTGCAGTCTTTTTCTATTTACTTGGCAGGGTGAGGGCGTTTATGAGGGACAGTCTGTAGCACAAACGTTACCCACACTTTGAAAAACCGCATTGCCTACATACCACGCAGCCGCCTTCGTGCTCAAGCCTTACACCGCACTCCGGGCAGTATTTCATCAGGCCGGCAACAGTTTCATCGGAATCAGCATTGCCATTGCCATCGGACTTGTCTTGCTTGTCGGTTAAGGCGGCAATTGGTATGGAGTTGGGAGCTTGCCAAACACCAAGTTCAACCTGTTGACGGTAGACTCTGTCAATCGTTTTGGCTATTGCATCGGGGCAGGATGTGCATTTCATGCCGGGCAGGCGTATGGTAGACGGGCATCGGATGCCTTTAAGTTGGTCGACAATACTTTTGACATCTATACCGCTGCGCAATGCAATGGAAGCAAGCCTTGCTGTGGCTTCCGATTGCGACGGGCACCCGCCGGCTTTACCGGTGTTGGTGAACAATTCACAAATACCTTGATCGTCGTAATTGACAGTGATATATAAATTGCCGCACCCGATTTTGACTCTTTCGGTTATACCCGTAACCGTGTCCGGGCGCGAGCGTGGCATAACGTGAGATTCCGTGACAGTCGTTACTTCGGCTTCACCGTCTTTTTTTACTTTTCCTATGTTCAGCACTTGTTCGTTTCGGCTACCGTCGCGGTAAATGGTCACACCTTTGCAACCCAGGCGGAATGCGAGCATATATGCGTTGGCAACGTCATCACGGTTTGCGGAATTTAAGAAATTAACGGTCTTTGAAACCGCATTGTCCGTATATTTTTGGAAAGCCGCTTGCATACGGATATGGTCTTCCGGGTTAATATCGTGTGCCGATACGAAGACCCGCCGTAAATCTTCAGGCAATTCTTCAATATGAGCGATGGTACCTTCTTTGGCAATCCGCTTCATTATTTCCTCTGAATATAATCCTCGATTTTCAAGTTCTTGCTTTAAAATCGGATTAACTTCAATCATTTCTGTCCTGTCCATAATATTACGGATATAGACGTAACCGAAAATCGGCTCAACTCCGCTGGAACAATCGGCAAGAATGGACAGGGTCCCGGTTGGTGCTATGGTTGTTATGGTTGCGTTGCGTTGCGGCATATCCTGTGGCAGGGTGCTTTCCTTAAACAGCGGGAATGCGCCACGTGTCTTTGCCAGCTCGCAACTTTTCTCACGACCTGTTTTAACAACAAATTCCATGACTTTCTCAGCTAGTTCTACGCCTTCTTTGGAATTATAGGGGATGCCCAACAGTAGCAGGCTGTCAGACCATCCCATAACGCCCAGACCGACCTTTCGTGTCAGTTTTGTTACAAGCGCAATGTTCTCCAACGGGTATTTATTCGCGTCAATTACGTTGTCAAGGAAATGAACGGCATTTTTAACGGTCGTGCCGAATTTTTTCCAGTCAAACTCATAGCCGGTCTTTGTTTTCTTAAGCATTTTTATCAGGTTGATTGACCCCAAGTTGCAGGACTCATACGGTAACAACGGCTGTTCGCCGCAGGGATTTGTTGATTCAATCTCACCTTGCCCGGGCACGATGTTGTCGCGGTTAAGCCTATCTAAAAAGATAATGCCGGGTTCACCGTTATGCCACGCGGCATCGACGATTTTATCGAAAACCTTGCGCGCACTTAATTTGCATACAGGTTCTTTTGTGTGCGGGTCCATCAAGTTGTATTCGGTATCATTTTCAACAGCGTTCATAAATTCTTCGGTTAGCCCGACAGAGATGTTGAAATTGGTAATTTCTTTATTGTTGGATTTGCAGTCGATAAACTCCTCAATATCGGGGTGGTCAATACGCAGGATACCCATGTTAGCACCACGTCTTGTACCGCCTTGTTTGACCGCTTCCGTGGCCATATTGAACACTTTCATAAAGCTTATCGGGCCCGAGGCAACGCCACCGGTGGAATTGACCGAACTGCCTTTTTGGCGTATGCGTGAAAATGAAAATCCTGTGCCGCCACCTGATTTGTGTATAAGTGCAGCTTGTTTGATGGCCTCGAAAATATCCTCCATCGTGTCCTCAATAGGTAGAACAAAACAAGCGGACAATTGACCCAAAGGGCGCCCGGCGTTCATTAGGGTGGGGGAGTTCGGCAAAAACTCAAGATTTACCATCATGTCATAAAAAGTTTTTGTGGTTTTGGCAATATCTGCGTTGACGTCGTGCAGCTTGTCGGGGGCAGCGATTGTACTTGCGACGCGCTTAAATAAATCCTCCACTTTTTCGATGGGTTTGCCGGCGTCATCTTTAATAAGGTATCTTCTCTCCAGTACAGTAATAGCGTTTGGCGACATTGTCATATGTATGACCATTCCTTTCGTTTTTCGATTGTTTATGCCGTGCCGGTGTGCAACAGGCAATCGGTTGTTATCTGCGGTTTTAGCATAAAACGTGTAGGCTGTAAAATTTCAATATTTTCCTCTAATACACAACATATTGTATCACATAAAGGAGTTGTGTCAACCTATTGTGTAAAATATATATTTCTATGAATGAAATTCAGCATAATGCAACAATATCCAAGTAAAACATTGTGTAAACATACAGTTTTAATAGTTCTTTATAGCTTCCATTTTGTATATAAAACGGATGTGGTTGTGTCATCCGCATACCGCTGGTAATAGACGGTTAATAGGGAGCCGTCCGGAAGTTCAACCGAGGCGGGGTAGCCGAGGTCACTCGTTACGGAATCGTCGCGCAAAACTTGTTCTTCCCAAGTTTCTCCTGCGTCACGACTTATCAGGACATACTCACCACAAGGGTCTTCTCTGCGACCGATACTGCAAATCACGGCACCTGTTGAATGCAAAAGCAGATGCGGTGGAGAACCGCAGACTTTTTTAGTGGAGGCGTTTGGGATAAGAGGCTGCGGAACAGTCCATGTCTTGCCAAAGTCATCCGAACGGGTAAGGTATACCGAAAAATAATCGTCACCGTGTACACGAATAGCACCCAACAAACGCCCACTTTGCAACTGCACACAGTGCGGCTCATGGCAAAAATTGAGAGGCAATTCCTCCGGCATCTGTAAGGTAGACCTGTGCGCCCACGTTAATCCGCCGTCGGTGCTCATATATGCGGCAACATCGCCCTTCCCGGAAAAAAGCTCTTTACCGAGATATAGGATGCTCCCGTCCGAAAGCAAAGTAGGCCCATGTGGAGAAGAAACGGGGACAACAACTGTTTCGCCCCACGTTACGCCATTGTCGGCACTTGTTCTCACAAAAGAACCACCTTCGCTTTGTTTATCGGTCAACGTATTGTAATAACCAACATATGCTTCAGACAGCGCCAAAAGCTCTGCGGGCAAATGGTCTGATTCCGGAAGAGCTACGTCAACCATCCATTTTTTCGGATGACAAAACCAGGTTATCAGTAGTTTCTTATCTTGAAGGTTCAAAATGCCGGCGTCTCTGTCATCGAGGGCAGTGTCGTTGATGATCATGGGTGGGCACCAAGTTTCGCCCTCATCTTTGCTGATGCTCATCGCGGTTTTCCCGTATGGACAGACATGGGCAACCCGAAAGCCGGACCAAACGACGGCAAGAGCTCCATCGTCCATCTTACACACACTTGGCCACCCATGGTAGTGGAAAGGTGTTTCCACGTTACGGTAAATAACACCGTGCTTGATAATAGCTGCCTGTTTCATCGTGTTGTCCTCCTATAAATCGTTATGGTTATGGGCAAGTTGAATAGCTTATGTTAAAACAATATCCTCTAAAAACACAGTTTCATTTAGTGCAACATTTACCACTGCTTGGGCAAACGTGTTATCCTCACCGCTAAAAGTTAAAGTTGCTTCACCCGGCGGCAGAATGAAGTTGAAAGTGCCATCGGGACTACAGGAAAAACGAAATTCAAGCTCGCCACACAGGGCACTTATTTCACACGCTTTACCATTGCCGATATTATCAACCGCTTTTCCGTGTACGGTGCCGGTTTGATAACGTGTCCTAACCGCTGCTTCGACAGCCAGCTTTGCATTGACCATTGTGTAACTTCTGTAGGGCACATTTGGCCAGAACTTATCGTTCGTTTCGGGTACGGTGTACCGTGTGTTAGCCGCATCGCACACAATGGCCTTCACTTGTTTACCGGTGAGCAACGGATTCACCGACCAGACGAGTGAGGATACGCCGGTCACAACAGGGGCAGACATAGAGGTGCCGGACATATAGCGATAATACTCGTTTTCCGGTGTCGTACAGCTGAAAACACTTGACCCCGGTGCGCAGATGGAAACCTGATCGCCAACATTTGAAAACCCTGATTGAATAAAGTTGCCTGAGCCAAGGTTTTTCGCACAGCCGACAATGATAATGCGGTCCACAACTTCTTTTGGCGAGACGCCGATAAGGCCGGATATCGCATTTTTTTCGGTTATAGTGCAAAAAGAGCCGTTGTTAAAGGCGTCAACCGGATTGCTGTCGGAGTCGCCGTTGCCGGCGGACTGCACAATCACAAAGTCGTACCCTTTATTTAACAAAGTCGCCATATAAAAGGAAATAAGCGCAGCTTCGGTATCCATTGCAATTTTTGGGTATGAAGGTTTGCCTTGCGGTATGTTACCGGAAGAACCCAAGGAAAGGTTAACCACTTTCGCACCGCTCTTGATGGCCCAACCGACGCCAAAAATTATTTTTAAATCTTCTATCCACACCTGTCCTTCTTCTTTTTGCCAATCCACACAAACGAGGGTGGAGTTTTGGACGATGCCGCTGATGCCTGTATGGTTATCACCGATAGCGCCGATTATTCCAGCAACGTGTGTACCGTGCTCGCCGGGGTAGTTCTGCTTTGCGAGCATTCGTGAAGGGAATATAATTTTGCCCATTAAGTCCGGATGGTCTGTTTGAAAACCGGAATCTATAATGCCGATATGGATAGGGTTGAAATACGGCTGATAACCCCAGGCATTCCTTGCTTCAATAGCCTCAAGCCACCAAGTGCCACCGCGCGGGTTTGTTTCATCCCACTGGTCCCTACCTTCGTTGAGCCCGTCAAACGGGTCATTGGGTGTGTGGTTTTCCTCATGTTTGAATGCATAACTGCCACTGGCATATAGCACGCCGTCTTTTTGCATCAACGTTTCAGTAAGGGCTGCCATAGCGCCCATGCCATCAAATTCGGCATATAAAACAAACAAATCGGTCGCTTCCAAGTAACCGATACACATACCGTTCACACTTCTGAATGCGTTGTATCTTTTTAAAAGTGACGTGTTTTTATCCATGAATACGAGGAGAATGTTGTCAACATAGCCGGCGTTTTCCTCCACCTCTACGATGTTGCTGTCCGAAAGGTCGTCTAAAAATTCGCAGGAGTCGGTTATGCCGTAATAGGGCATACCGGTGAGGCTGATGCTGATGGTATCAACCACCTGTGTAAGCCCCGGTAAAACAGTGGACAAAAAGAAAAGAATGGGCATGATCAGCTTTAACATGGTTGTCATAGAATTTCCCCCTCGATTAGATGTATTCTTACAAGATCTATCTAGATAACTCTAATGGTTTTTGTTGTTCAAGTCAATCATATTAGACGGAATTTTAGGTGGGTTAATCATCTTGGTTTAGGTTTGTATGGTTCACCGCAGTGCTTAAAACTCTATAAATGCTAGGTTTACCGTTGGAAAAACAATATTCAACGACCCAATTGAAAGTTTTTAAAAATCATTTGACAAGGCAAAGAATATATAGTATTATTACTATGTTAGATAGAGTACAACGTGGCAGAACATCAATCAAATAAAATATCCCACAAGGCAACTGCACGTTGCTCATTTTGCAAAACAATGTTATAATGTGGGGCGTTATCATTGTAATTATAAATCGGAGGAATCAGTATGAATACAATATCAACATCCGGCAAAGCGTTTGTCGATGAGTTTGGCAGGGAGCGAACATTTAAGGGCTTTAACATCGTGGATAAACGCGATTTTAAAAGTGAAAAGGGCGGAGTTAAATCATTTAGCTTTAACTTTGACGATGCTTTTTTTCAGCGCTACAAAGCAAGGGGTTTTAACATTCTTCGCCTGGGCTTTTCTTGGGACATTATTGAACCTGAGCCCGGCCGCTACAATGAGGCATATTTAGACGATATCGGCAGAATTTTGGATAAATTCGCCGAGCAAGAAATTTTTGTCTTTCTGGATATTCATCAGGATTGTTATTCTTCCCATTGCTATGGCAACGGCAACCCGGCGTGGGCAAGCCTTATAGACAAATTCAAACCCAGAAAGGCAAAGTTCGTTTGGGCAGAAGGGTATTTTGTAAGCAAAGCTGTTCACCGAGCTTTTGACAATTTCTGGGAGAACAAAGAATATAAAGGCAAGGGTTTGCAAGATTACTATGCAGATATGTGGAAACACATGGCAGAAAAATTCAAAGATAAGCCTGCATTGTTCGGCTTTGATTTTATGAATGAACCCTACCCCGGCAAGGACGGTGGCAAGGTTTTTAAAAAAATTATTCATAAAGCAATCAGGGTTACTCTGTTTGATAAAAGGATTAAGCGTGGGAAGCTCTTGTCCGACGCCCTTCACAAAGACAGGCGCATGAAGGTGCTCGACCAGTATACCGGCGAAATATTTATGAAAATTACATCTGCAGGCAGCGAGTTGATCAAAAAGTTTGATATAGAGCGGTATTCGCCTTTTACCCGAAAAATGACTGCCGCAGTCAGGGAAATTACCGACAACGGAATTGTCTTCATCGATAACAGCTACTGGTCTAACATCGGGATTCCGTGTTCGAATTTGCCTATTGAAGTCAATGGCAAGCGTGAGGCAAAGCAGTGCTTTTCTCCGCACGGGTATGACCTTATGGTGGACACGCCCGCTTATAAATATGCCAACAACTCCAGAGTGGGCGCTATTTTTGCGGAGCACAAAAAAACACAGGATAGGCTGGGTATTCCGGCACTTGTTGGCGAATGGGGCGGTGGGGGAGAAGGCACGGAATGGCTCCCGCATGTTCGCTTCTTGCTCGAAGTTTTTGAACAAAACAAGTGGAGTTATGCCTATTGGCATTACAGCGATGGTATTTTGGATGCCCCGCTGGCGGATGTGCTCGCACGCCCGTACCCCAAGGCGGTTTCCGGCACCGTTACCGAACTTGTTTACGATTTGGATGCAGAAAGCTTTAGCTTTACCTATGAGCAAGACAAAGCTTTTGATGTGCCAACCGTGGTATACACCCACAAAACGCCAAAAGAGATTACCACAAACGGGGAGTATACGGTTGAAAAGATGGAAAACAGCGATGCCTCTCATGTCACGATAAAAACCGGAATCGGCAAACATACGGTGTCCATGAAGTTCTAAGGTTACAATACCCTATATTCTGTAAAATGTAAAAACGCCGTCAATGCTGACGGCGTTTTTTTCGAAAGAAGATCAAAATAGTTCTTCAATGCTTTTCACACATTTTTTCAAATCAAAATAAGCGGCTCTTTCACGACAATTGTTGCTATATTCTCTTAAACAATCGGGGTTGTCCAAGACGCCTTTAATGGCCTCAAGCAAAGCTTCTTCGGTGTTTTCGCAAATGATTCCGCATTGTTTTTCGCCGAAGGCCTCTTTCATGCCGGAACAGTCGGTGGTAACTACCGGTTTTCCTAAAACAATACTCTCGGCAACCACCGTATTAAAGCCCTCTGCAAGGGAAGAACACACGAGAAAGTCGGAATGAAGAATATATTTATAGGGGTTGGGCTGAAAACCGATTAATCGAACATACGTCGACAATTCATTTTCAACAATGTATTGTTCAAGCTCCGCCTCTTTTTCTCCTTTGCCCAATATTGATAGGTGAAACAGATAACCGTCCTCTTTTAGTCGTTTCGTGATGCGCAAAAGCCTGTCAAATGATTTAACGCCCGAAAGACGACCGATGCTGATGATTTGCGGGCAACCCGGATGAATGGGAATAACGTGTTCTTGTGCTTTGTTTTTTATCGCAGCCGCATGGATGGGGTTGTGATTTACTACGACAGGTTGGCTAATGTCGAAGGTATGGCGAAAAGCGGCTGCTACCGACTCGCAGACGCAAGAGATAGCGTCAAACTTTTTATAGCAATCAAGCTCTTCTTCGGCATTTTTATAGTGTATCCCGGTCCAACGGTTGTTTTGCATATCGGTATGAACAAATGCGATTTTCTTGCTGTTTTTGTTTGTGGAGTTTGCGATAAGCTTTGTGGCGAACCCTTCGCAGCAAGCGACTTCAACATCGTACCTGTTACCGATAATGATTCTGTGCAGGACTTTTCGGGGTGCTGTGTTAATAAACAGAAATATAAGACGGTTTATGTTGTAATGCAAGACTTTTTCGGGTTCACATTTTTGCACCAAAGAGCGCAAATGACAGGCTGTGCGAACTCGTTGAGTATATACATCACCGTTTGACTGTGTTATAACAGTGATGTCATACTTGTCTTTGTCCATGTTTTCGACAAGTTCCGTAAGTGACCTTTCCGCTCCGCCGCCGTCAAGAGATTCAATGAAGAAAACAACTTTTTTCATACGCACATCCTACAAAATTTTAAGTCCGGTGAACCCGCCCGATTAGTAGTTATAATACAGTAAAAAGATACAAATAATCAAGAAAAAATCAAGAAATAAAAAAAGTATATTTTTCATATTGATTTTATGTTTTGTATCTGCTACAATACAAAAGTCACGGGGACAGACAAAGGCTGACAGTGTTCCCAAGCCAATGTGGGGGTGTAGCTCACCTGGGAGAGCGCTTGAATGGCATTCAAGAGGTAAGGGGTTCGATCCCCCTCATCTCCACCAAAAAAGGTACCATCTGTTGATAAACTTCGGTTTAATGATAGATGGTATATTTCTTTAATACAGGTATATTTTACAATTTGGGTGCTGATTTCTGCTCCAATATGCGAAACAATATAAAATATTGGTGAATGAAGAGGTTGGGAAGAGTGTTTAATTTGCTGAAATAAGACAATAAAATGTAACATATCACAATAAAAGTTACACAAAAAGTACGATTACGTGATATGCGACAAAGAAACGCTAAAAGTATTACAAAAAAAATGAAACATGGTATAATCGTAAATGTTGTTTACCCTAAGTGTTAAACATTATTAAATAAAAGTGATGGGGAGGTAACTACCTTGGAAATTCTAAGGAATGAGTACTCATACAGTTCTTCTACCGGTCTGTCGGATATTTACGCTCAAAGTTGGGTTCCAAAGGACGCATCGAAAGTAAAAGCTGTTTTTCAAATTGCACACGGCATGGCAGAACACAGCGAAAGATACGAAGAATTCGCAAAATTTCTTTGTGAGAACGGCTATGCGGTTTTTGCCAATGACCATATTGGTCATGGTAAATCGGTAGCAAGTGACGATGATTTGGGCTATTTTGGCGAAAGAGATGGTTGGATTGGGTTTATTAATGACGCAAAGCAACTCACAGATATAGCAAAAGGGGAATATCCGGACAAACCCGTTGTATTATTCGGTCATAGCATGGGCTCTTTTATTGCTCGTAGCTATTGCGAAAAATTCGGTGGTGATTTGGCCGGCGTTGTTTTTTGCGGTACAAGCGGTGTTAACCCTGCAGTAGGGGTTGCAGTTAAGCTTGCAAGTTTCATCGCCAAAGTAAAAGGCAGTCGCTATCGCAGCGAGTTTATCAACAAGGTCGCCTTTGGTGCATTCAATAAAAAGATTGAAAAGCCGAGAACCCCGTTCGATTGGCTTTCAAGGGATACAGCGCAGGTAGATGCATACATGGCGGATAAATATTGTGGCTTTCTTTTTACGGCGGTAGGGTATCGTGACATGTCAATGTTACTTAACAGCGTTTCCGGCAAGTCATGGTACACCAATGTACCTTTTGTGTTGCCCATGTTGCTGGTTTCCGGTCAATCGGACCCTGTCGGTGGTTACGGCAAAGGCATCCTTCAAGTGTACCGTGATTTAAAAAGTACCGGGCATAAAAATGTGACGATGAAGCTATACAAAGACTATCGTCATGAAATTTTAAATGAGTTGGATAAAGAAATCGTATTTCAGGACGTTGTCGATTGGGCTGACAAGGTAACGACCGAAAAACGATAGTACATTTGTTTGTAAAAGGAGAAAATATGAAAACACTGCTTCTTTACTATTCGAAAAATCAAAGCGTTCGTGAACTTTGTGAAGCGTCCGCTAAGGACAATCAAATTGATGTCGTCGAGCTTCGTGAGAGATTTGACCGTGGTAAAGTTTGGCATGCAACAATAGGCGCTTACAAGGCCGTAAGCGGAGCCGGCTTAAAGTTGGAAGAAATTGAAATCAATTTTGACGAATACGATTCAATTATACTTGCGGTTCCCGTCTCGGGTTTCAATCCGGCTCCGGCAATAAACGAGTTTTTGCATAGAACGAACTTTGCCGGGCACGAAGTATCCGGGCTGCTGATTCACGCCGGCAAATCAGTCGGTGCCGCAGGGGATGCCCTGCGTAAAAGAATTAGGCTTGCCGGCGGCGTTTGCAATGGTGTCGTGTCTGTTCCGGTTAAAGAGCTAAAACAAGCAAGGTGTGATGTTTGCGCGCTTACCAAGCTTAAAATTCAACACTCGGTATAAAGCAACCGATAAAATGGCGGGCTGATAGGTTTACGCCGGCCTCGTTTATAAAAAATCAAAGGAGCGGATTATTGACAATCCGCTCCTGCGTTTTTTTATGACGAACGTTTGGTAGATTTAGTCCGATTTTATGCAACCAAGTGCATCTTTGTCTTTGCGGTAGCCAAGCTTGACCAGCAACTTATTAATACGATCGGCGGGGTTAAGCAATTTGCTCACGGACATATCGTGGTTTAATGTATCCACAATAAGCGATACATATTTTGAAAGATCTACTTCAACATACCATTCTCTTTTAAGCAGCTCGGGTGAACGATAAACGAGGTTGGTTGTGAACACTTTATCAATCAATCCATCTGCATATGCTTTGTCAAAATCTTCTAAACCGTTACAAAAAAGGCCGAAGCCGGCAGCCATAAAAATTCGATTTGCTTTGAGCTCTTTTAGTTTTTTAGCAACCTCAAGCATGGATTCGCCGGAAGAAATTATATCGTCGGCAATAAGAACATCCTTGCCTTCCACGTTATCACCAAGGAACTCATGTGCGACGATGGGGTTGCGTCCGTTGACAATTCGCGTATAGTCCCGTTGCTTGTAAAACATGCCAAGGTCCACTTCAAGCACCGTGGAATAATAAATGCATCGGCTCATTCCACCTTCATCGGGGGAAATAATCATCAGGTGGTCTTGGTCGATATGCAAGTCTTCGACATTATTGACCAAAGCCTTAATCATTTGGTAAACCGGCTGAACATTTTCAAAACCGTTTAGGGGTATTGCGTTTTGGACACGCGGGTCGTGTGCGTCAAAAGTGATAATGTTGTCAACGTCCATGAAGCTGCAAAGTTCCTGAAGGGCTGTCGCACAGTCTAGTGATTCCCTGCCCGAGCGCTTATGCTGCCTACCTTCATATAGCATCGGCATAATGACCGTGATTCTTCTTGCTTTGCCTCCGATAGCACTGATTACTCTTTTTAGATTTGCGTAGTGAGCATCGGGGCTCATGGGGATTTTATCATGTTCATACATCGTGTAGGATATACCGTAGTTAAACATATCACAAAGAATAAAAAGGTCGTATCCTCTGACCGACTGGGTAATGACGGCCTT
>CAZMSM010000033.1:17468-23586 GCA_964568955.1 uncultured Eubacteriales bacterium
TACCAGAACACTGCTTTTCATAGGGTATTTGTGTGGCGTAACGAGGTCAAAAATTAGATTGGTGTGAGTCAATCCTTCGACCACTCTAAAATCATGCATGGAAAGCCGTTCATCGATATCCAAAATCAAATCAAGCACCAAAGCATGCAAAAGCTCAATATGCACATCATCTACGACGAGGGGATCCATATGAATAACCAAAGCTATTCCGAACTCCTGTTTAACTTCGCGCTCGATGTTGTCAATAATGTCGTGGCTTTTCATGATATCGGTGCCCGCCGGAACCTCAGCGTGTACGCTCCCGAAAATTCTGCCGGGGCCATAGTTGTGAAGAAGTAAATCGTGAATACCGATGACTCCTTCGTAGGAAAGAATTTTTTTCTCTATCCTCTTTACAAAAGCTTCTTCAGGCGGCTCACCCAACAAGGGACCGATTGTGTCTTTGATAATACCGATACCCGCCAAGAAAATAAAAACAGCCACAAGCAGACCAATATAACCGTCGACTTGTACAGTCGAAAACAAAGAAAAAACAAGTACAAACAGTGTTGCACCGGTCGCCGCAATATCGGTCAGACTGTCGGTAACAAGGGCTCGGATTGCAGGGGAGTCTATTTTTTTATCCACCTTTCGGTAAAAGAAAGCGAGCCATAGCTTCACAAGCATTGTTATGGCAAGCACCGCTACGGGGAGGAGGCTGAAACGGATGCTTTCCGGATTGATTATTTTTTGGATGGATGTTTTTGCCGCCTCAACCCCCATCATAAGGATGATAAAAGACACAATTAAAGCCGATATATATTCAACTCGTCCGTGCCCAAAAGGATGCTCTTCATCTGCCGGCTTCCTCGCAAATCTAAATCCTACAAGGCTGATTACGGAGGAACCGGCATCTGCCAAGTTATTGACGGCATCGACTGATATAGCGATACTGCCGGTAATGGAACCGATAACAAATTTTATGCCGCATAACGAAACGTTCACAACAATACCGACAACGCCGCTTAGCAGCCCATAGCGTGTGCGTAAGTTGGCAGGGGAACCTGCATTTTTGCTGTCTTTCACAAACAGTTTTATGAGCAGAGCAGTTATGACAAAACACCTCCATTGGGCAGCTTTCACAATTCCTATACATTATACATAATTTTGTGACTTTTAACAAATCAAATAATGTAGACAAAAAAATGCAAGAATTGACAGATAAATTTGAGCGAATATATCTGGTCATTTTTTTGTGGTTGTGGTATACTTCTATGCATTGAAACACAGAGTGATTTTTTCGGGGAGGACTATAATGACATCGGAAATGCTAAGTAAAATTCTTAAAATCGAAGAAGAGGCTGCCGTTGCCGAACTCGTCGCAAAAACAAAAGCGGAACAACTTATCAAAGAGGCAAAGCTTAAAGCACAAGCCTTTCTTCAAACGGCACAGCAACAAGCGAAGGGAAATACCGACGCGGTTATTTCGAAAACAGAGCAAAGAGCCGTTGAAATAAATAGGACAGTGACTGATGCGGCGAAGGCTGAACGTTCTGTTATCATTGCCGATGCCGGAGCAAGGCAGCCCGAGGCTGTAAAGGTTATGAAGGATTACTTATTGCCCAACTCAGGTATTTAAGTGTTTATCGTTCGGAAGAGGAGGTGACAGCGTGGCCAAAATTGCAATGAAACGTATCGAGATCCTTGCACTGATTGAAGACAGTAAAATGATTTTAGATTCTCTGCAAAGAAAAGGCGTTATGGAAATATCCGATTATGAGGAACACGAAGCGCTGTACAAGCTTTCGACCTCCCAATCGCTTTCTATTTTTGAAAAATCAATGGCTACGGCTGTTGCGGCACAAGCCGTGCTGGATGTGTATGCACCTCAAAAAAAATCAATGTTAAGCGCGATTGAAGGGCGTACAGAGCTTACGGCATCTGAGTTTGTCGATAAATCCGAAAATGTGGATGCCACCCTTAGAAAATGCTATGAGCTGAATGCATTGCAAAAAACGATTGCGGATAGCAAGATAGAAATCGTTCGTAATGAAGCACTTATGGATTCGATTCGGCCATGGTTGGACTTGGACATTCCGATGAAGGTGAAAGAAACAGCTCAAACAAAGGTTCTTATTGGCAGCTTGCCTTCACTTTTCACTCGGGAAAGTTTACTCTTGGCAATTTCTCAAGCTCTTCCTGCAGTGGAAGCGATTGACGCACAAGTAGTGTGTTCCGCCAAAGATCAAAGCTGCGCCGTCGTCTTTAGCCTTAAAGAAGATGCGATTGCAGTTGAGCAAGTGCTGCGGGAGCTGGGGTTTGTACGCCCGAATGAAACCTTTGGGACGTTACCAAAAGAATACTTTGAAAAAATTGAGAACGAAAACGTCCGATTAAGCAAGATAATAGATGATGCACAGGAAAAGATTAAAACCTTTTCTGACTGTTGTCGCGATATGGAATTTGTGATTGATTATTTTGCTCTGCGCATAGAAAAGTACGAAAGTTTAAAAAGAATATCCTTGAGTCAGAACATATTTGTACTGAAAGGGTATATCCCGGAAAATAAGGCGCAGGCCGTTGCAAAAGAACTTGAAAAGAAATACGCGGCAGCGGTAACGATAACCCGGCCGGAAGAAGATGCAGAACTGCCGGTATTGCTCGAAAACAATAATTTTGTCGCCCCTGTAGAATCCGTAACCGAAATGTATTCCCTACCAAGTGACGGGGATGTTGACCCAAATCCGATTATGGCATTTTTCTACTATGTTTTTTTTGGTATTATGCTATCTGACGGTGGCTACGGTCTTGTGATGGTCATTGCCATGCTTGTGGCAAAGAAAAAGTTCAATTTAGAGGAAAAAACTAAAAAAACAGTTAACTTTTTCCTTTATTGCGGTGTTTCGACCATGTTTTGGGGCGCTATGTTCGGTGGTTGGTTTGGCGATATTATTCAAATTGTCGGTAAGGAGTTTTTCAACAAAGACATACCGAGCTTAGCGATTTGGTTTGAACCTGTAAAAGACCCGATGAAATTACTGCTCTACTCATTTTTGTTTGGTATTATTCATCTTTTTGTCGGCCTGGGTGTTCGTTTTTCAATTTTGTGGAAACTCGGCAAAAAACTTGATGCCATATTAGATGTTATTCCGGTTTATTTGTTTGTTTTAGGTGTAGCACCTTTAGGCGCCGGCGTTGTCATTGCAGTGCCGGCAACGATAGCAACACTCGGTAAGTATTTGGCTTTGGTAGGGGCTGCGCTGATTGTATTAACGGCCGGGCGTTCTACAAAGAATATTATTGGCAAGTTGGGCGGTGGCCTGTATGGCTTGTATAATGCCGGCTCCGGTTATATGAGTGACATCTTGTCCTATTCCCGTCTGTTGGCCTTGGGGCTTTCAACCGGTGTTATTGCAAGTGTCGTTAATGTTCTGGGTACCATTCCAAGTAATATGGTTTTTAAAGGGTTCTTGCTGGTCTTCGTGTTTATTGTCGGTCATACGGTGAACATTGCCGTCAACCTAATCGGGGCTTACGTTCATACAAGCAGGCTTCAATATGTGGAATTCTTCTCAAAATTTTACGAGGGTGGAGGAAGAGCCTTTACCCCCTTAAAAGCGGATACAAAATATTACAGATTCAAGGAGGAAATTAATAATGTTTAGTTTAGGCACAGCGTTCGCAGTTCTTGGCGCCGCTCTTGCGGCAATTTTTCCCGGTATGGGTTCGGCGAAGGGCGTTAGTCTTGTCGGCCAAGCAGGTGCCGGCGTTGTTACGGAGGACCCAACCAAGTTTGGTAAAGTTCTCATTCTTCAAATTCTTCCCGGAACACAGGGTCTTTACGGTTTCTTAACAGCCTTTCTTCTGTTGGTCCAAATTCAAATTATTGGTGGAGCATTTGTCCCCCTTTCCATTGAAAAAGGATTGATGTATTTTGCGGCATGTTTGCCCATCGCAATAGTCGGTTATTTTTCCGGCGTTGCCCAGGGTAAAACGGCAGCTTCCGGCGTTGGCATCATTGCAAAAAGACCCGACCAAAGCGGTAAAGCGATAACCTTAGCCGCGATGGTGGAAACGTATGCCGTTTTGGCTCTGCTCATTTCCATTCTTGCAATATTCAGCATTACCAACCTGAACGTTTAATTCATATTTAGGAGAGCTGTTCATCATGACAGGCATAGAGAAAATAATCAGTAAAATTGAACAGGACTCCGCTAAAAAGTGTGAGTCTATTATCGTGGCGGCCAAAAAGCTTGCAAACGAAATAAACGAGCAAGCCAAAGCCGAAGGGGCACAGCTTATAAGCGACACCGGGGAAGACGCCAAACTTCAAGCCAAAGATATCATTCGAATGGCCGAATCCGGCGCTGAGCAGGAGGCCAAGCAAATTATTCTCGCCGCTCGCGTGGAGGCTATCAATAGCGCGTTGGCGGCCGGGGCAAAGGCCGTTAAAGAAATGCCGGCCGACGATTATTTTAACGCCCTAACTTTACTTGCTGTTAAAAATGCAAGCAAAGGGCACGGCGAAATGCGTCTTTCCGAAAGCGATCTAAAACGGTTGCCTGCGCTTTTTGAGGCCGATTTAAACAAACTGCTGGCGGATAAGGGCGCATCGGTGAGCATCAGTATGGAGCCCGCTGCCATTGCAGATGGCTTTATCCTCGTTTACGGGGATATTGAAATGAACTGTACTTTTGACGCCTTGCTTGAAGAAAGCCACGACGAACTCAAAGAAAAAATTGCTCAATTATTTTTTAACGAACGGCGGTGAGAACTGTGCGTGATACAGAATATGCCTATGGCGTAGCAAGGGTGAGAGCGAATGAAAACTCACTTCTTTCAGTTGCGGATACCGAACAACTTATCTCCGCATCAAGCTATAAAGACGCATTGAGAATTCTTGCCGATAACGGCTGGAAGGTGCCTGAAGACGGTGGCCCGAATTTTGCGCCAATGCTTGAAAACGAAGCGTCAAAAACGTGGCAGCTACTGACCGAATCGGTGCCGGACGTCCGCGAACTTGATGCGTTGGTTATTGCCAACGATTTTCATAATTTAAAGGCGTCACTTAAAGCAATGTTTTCAGATGAAGAATCGTCCATGTATTTTATCAGTCCTTCTGCGATACCCACAGAGCTTATCGTTGAAGCTGTAGAAGCCAAGCAGTTTCAACTCTTACCGGAATATATGCAAGCAGCGGCTGAGGCTGCTTACGATGCCGTTGTTCGCCTAAAAAGCGGTAGGCTTGCCGATATTATTTTGGATGTCACTGCCCTAAACACTAAGTTTCAAATGTCGAAAGACTCCGGGAGTGCGCTGATGTTGGCGATTACACAATTAAACAATGCTTCGGTTAACATTAAAACTGCCGTTCGATGTGTAAAAATGGGTAAAAATGCGGAGTTTATGAAACGAGCAATGTGTGAAAGCGAAATTCTTGATAACGATGATCTTATTGAAGCGGCACTTTCCGGTGAAGATGAACTTATCCGCTACCTGTCATCATCCTTTTCGCAAGAGGCTGCTGAACAACTCAAAATAGGCGCGGTTGAATTCGAAAAATGGTGCGATGAAGCGGTTGCCGAAAAGGTTCAAAGTGCAAAGTTTACAGCTTTCAGTCTTGATCCGATTATTGCATACTATATCAATAAGGATGCTGAAATTAAGAATGCGCGCATTATCCTTTCAGCAAAACTCAACAACATTCCGCCGCAGACGATTAGAAAGAGAGTGAGGGATGTTTATGTATAGAGTTGCCGCTATGGGAGACAAAGACAGCATCTATGGCTTTGCTTCCCTCGGGCTTGATATTTTTCCCATTGACGACCCACAAACCGCTGTCCAAACAATCCGTAAAATAGTGGATGCCGGTTATGCGGTTATTTATATCACCGAGTTGCTGGCCTCGCAAATCTCCCTCGAGCTTGACAGGTACAGGCAACTACCCTTGCCGGTCATTGTGCCC
The DNA here is from genome assembly GCA_964568955.1 of uncultured Eubacteriales bacterium. Classification (GTDB taxonomy): domain Bacteria; phylum Bacillota; class Clostridia; order Oscillospirales; family Acutalibacteraceae; genus UBA1447. The sequence continues at coordinate 23,413 of CAZMSM010000033.1, forward strand.
ATTCCCGGCGTTATGGGCAACACGGGGCTTGGCATGGCCGGTGTGAGCAAATCGGTTGAACAAGCAGTCGGCTCCGACATTTTTTCGGATACATAAATAAAACAGGGACGGCAATCATCTCTTCAAAAGCAAGAGGACTGAATTTTACGGTCCGCAAGAAAGGCGAGTGTTTAT
>CAZMSM010000034.1:0-21149 GCA_964568955.1 uncultured Eubacteriales bacterium
GCGAATGGCACAAAAGGAGTTAAGAATTTAAAACCTGCCAAAATAGAGAGGACAACAAACATCCCTGCAAAAAAAATAGCTACCCCGGTGTATTGAATTTTTAAGTAGGCATTCGCACCTTTACGAATAGCGCCCGAGATTTTAACCATCAAATCATTGCCCTGCGGAAGACGCATCACTTTTAGTGCAAGGTAAGCTGCAAAAATCAGCGCTGCGATAGCACCGGCCGGTGCAAGGAGAGTAATTTTTTCCACGCAAATTCCCCCATAAATCAAGATGAAAAAATGTCCAAACACGACTATAGCGAAAAAGTGTTTGTACTAAATTGACAACAGTATACCAATGATTTTGGCAAAAGTAAACATTTTTTTCGCACTTTTTACAATCTTTGCCAAAATTCCTTGTTTTTGCTGTTGCCATCGCAATTGACAAGGCAGGTGCGCAATGTTACAATGGGCTAATCCTATAATGGTGATTTTTGTCAAATATTTGCTACTAACTTTTGCGTGTCGATAGCGGTTGATTTTTGCAGTGTGTTGTGTGTTTGACTGTGAGGAGAATTCAATGAAAAATAGATGCGTCATCATCGCGGGTGCGCCGGTGTTTTCAGGGTTTGATTGGCAGGACGACGACTACATCATCGCCGCAGACAGCGGCTTGACACATGCACTCGCAACAGGCATTAAGCCAGATTTGCTTATCGGCGATTTTGACTCATATACGGGGGCCATTGATAAAACCATCGAAACCATAAAAGCACCCGTGATAAAAGATGACACCGACACCATGCTTGCCGTAAAATATGCCTTGGCAAAAGGGTTTAACCGTTTTTTGCTACTGGGTGCTACCGGTGGACGTCTTGACCACCAAACGGCCAATATCGCCGCTTGTGTTTTCATTGCCGAACAAGGCGGAATTTGTGAAATTCGGGACAGCGCAAACAGCATCTTCGCAATAAAAAACAGCAAGCTCACTTTGGATAAAAAGGAGAACTGGTCGGTTTCGGTTTTTTCGTATACCGACAAATCCGAAGGCGTTACCCTCACAGGGCTGAAGTATCCGCTGAATAACGTAACATTGACCTCAACCTTCCCCATCGGTGTCAGCAATGAATTTGCCGCCGACACGGCAACGGTTGAAGTGACGCAAGGCATTTTGCTCATCATTCTGTCGGATATGGGCAATCACTGACCCTAAAGAGAAAAAAGAGGGAAAACCGAAAAAACTAAAAAACGAAGCGCTTACGTAAAACACGCAAGCGCTATTTTTTTTTGTTATACAAAGCAGCTGTTCACGAGCACTTTTCATTAAATACTTTGCCCACGGCGTTAAGGTGGTCAATCAATATATTCAGTGAATTTAACATCATTCCTATACCGAGTACATAGATCACAAAACTGCATAAAGCCAAAACCAGCACCATATCCGCCGGAATATTCCAGGTGGAAAACATTTCCCTGAACGCGGCATCACTGTACCCGGCAAATGACACGGCATATGTGCCACTGACAAAAAAGGCGGTCGTGCCTGCAAAAGAACCCAAACTCATAAGAGCAGACCCAAAAAAGTATTGGGCCAAGACCGAGCCGCCGCCCTGTTTGAATTTCAGCCTGTAATCGGGTGCGATGCAACGCAACCTTTCCCCTTGCCTATGGAGCCAAAATAAATAGTAGAGACCGAAGGTGAAAAAGCTCAACAGCATGACAACAAGCCAATTGGGACTTTTTTTCTCGTCGCAAACGCAGACTTGGTTGACATCATTGATAAACCCCCACCAAAAGAAAAAACCGTAAATACCGCAAGTAAGAAAAGACAAAATAATCAGTTTTGCAAGGCTGCGTTGCTTAAGCATGAAGAACCTCCCGCTTGTATTTATCACTCGTCGCTACTTTATCGTTCGCTCTTTGCCAAGTAGAGCGTTCTTTTTTGCCCAATAGCTGTGAAAACGCCTGCTACCCTGGGTGCCGGGGTGTATTTTGCTTGCCCATTCTGTGTAAAATTCCGTTTCCTGCTGCAATGCGTATTCCGACAGTTCCGCCACGGCACCGGCGCTGTGTATATTAATTGCGACGCCGGCTGCAAAGCTCTGCTCCAAGGCGTCACGCTCCACATAAAATTCCTGCGGTAAGGAGGTGCCGATAAGCTTTCTGACAAAACGCTCGTGCGCGAGCCAATAGGCCTGTGCCTGTTTGTCACTGGGGACAAAAACAGGTGCATGGGGCTTGTTGCCGAACAGATAGGGTTTGAACAAGCTTACACAGGGGGTTGAACCGCCCGTGAGCCATACCATTGGTGCGGAGGTGCCCTTTAGTTCCACCACCATACTTTGTGTCGTGTGGTCGCCCACAAGACCGCCCGCGTGCATACAGACACTGTCCACACAACCCTTTGCAAACGGGTTTTTCACGTTTGGGCGATGCTGTCTGAGTGACTGCATCAAGCCCAAAACATCCGTGTCCGCATGCAGCTGGGCTTGTGTACACTCGCGTCTTTTTTTAGAACCGGAAAAATAGGTAAATAACGGGTCCTGATATTTTGCGGTAAAATCGCAACGCTCACCGCTGTAAGCGTCGGCATCACTGCCTAAATTCATATGATTGGAAATGCTCGCTTTGGGCAACTCTTTGTAAGCCCATTGCTTACCGACGGTGTCCAGCACAAACAAATTATCTTTATCAATAATTAAAAAAGCGTTGTCATATTCGAATTTATGGTCATAACCACAGTTGCCACCCTGGCCGTACCGGTCCAGCAGGGCAATAATAACGTCGAGTGCTTGCTTTGCGGATTCGGCACGTTCCAAGGCCAAACGCAGCAGGTCCATACCAATCAACGCTTGTGCACCGTATTTGCCTTTGGTAAATATGGCCTCGTTGCCGATTACTACCCCGCAGTCATTCACGCCCATCTCCCCGCCCCACATCCATACCGGGCGTGAAAGTAGCATGGCGCGTGTTTGCTGCACCTGCTCAATTTCAATATAAGTTGCCTGAAGGTTTTTTTCGCTGTGCTTTGCCGCCGGAAAGAATTCAACAACTTGGGGCTCGTTGGGGCTACGATCGCTGTTTTTCGCAAAGTAGGCTGTGCCGTCGATTTTGTGGCTTATCCCTATCGTGTCACACATATAAATACCCTCCCGACTATTATTTGCTGTGGAGATAATTATATCACCCCACGTAACATTTCGCAAACATTCTTGTTGGCAAACCGGCAAACAAAAACCGGCCGCCCTTCGGACAGCCGGTCAATTTTTATGTGATTTTTATACGATTACTTCTTCTTTCCGAAGATGTTTATGACAAGTGCCGCGGCACCAAGCGTGGCAACAACAATAAGGACAATGGTAATGACTTTTTTTGCCGAGAGTGTACTTTTCCCTGCATCCGGACTAAAGATGGTGTTACCGTCTTCATCCGTTTCTTTCGCTAAGTCTTCGTTGTCCAACGTTTCGAAAATCAGCGTCGTTTTATAAACGGTCGAACCGGCTTCGTCTGTCTCAAACACTTTTGAGCCATCCTCGCTCGTGACATGCTCCGACCCCACTACCTTTTCGTAAATGACCGTCGTTTTGTAAACCGTTGAGCCATCCTTATCCTTTTCGGTCACTTTTACACCGTCTTTGTCTGTAACTTCTTCTACCCTTGTTACCGTATCGTAAACGACGGTTGTTTTATTCACGGTCGAACCGTCTTTGTCCGTTTCGGTAACATTTGAGCCATCTTTATTGGTAACTTCCTGCGTCCTTGTCGTGGTAGGTTTTGCGGTTGTACCCTCGGTAGGTTTTTTTGTGGTTGTCACCCCGGGTTTCGTGGTGGTTGTCGAACCCGGTTTTGTGGGCTCGGTCGTGCCGGGTTTTACGGTTGAAGCTGTTGTTGTCGGGTCCGGATTTGTGGCGGGAACCGTTGGTTGCACCGCAAGCAAAGGCAATTTTACATCAGCGTCGGAAAAATCATATTTAAATTTATACATAGTCGAGCTGCCACTTGAGGCAAGTTCGTCCTCTTTTTCGCACTTTGCGAAATACCCGTCCACCGCGGTATTGCCCGGGCTCCTAAACCAGCGGGAATCCATCCAAATACGGGCATTTGCACCTGTTTTAATGTCTTTCAAAACAGAAAGCTTAAATTCAAATAGCCACTCACCCGGCAAATAACCCGGCCTGCCCCCATTTTTTGAAGAGCTGTCGGCCGTGTTGTTCACTTTGACAACGGTGTATACCGTGTGATTTTCGTTGCCGTTAAAGGTGGCGGGCCAAATGCGGTCCGGTATTGCAGTCGCGGCGGAGTAGCCCGAGGCCACTTGATCGTAAAAAGAGTTGTTTTTGTTCGCGGTGAAGGCTATTCTACCGCTGCCCAGTATTGAATAATAAGCCTTATCAAACATCACCACATAGCAAGATGCCCCACATAAAAAGTCGCTTTTGGGGCTGATACGCACGGTTATTTTATCGCCCGTTTTAAAAGTCTGCCCTTTTGCCACCGGTGTAAAGTCGGCACCTGAGCCTGTGCCGACTTCGAGGTTGATTTTTACGGAAAGTTTGTCTCCATCACCTAAAGCGGCCGATGCGGTTAAAGACTTGGTTAATGCAAATGCAGAAAACATCAATGTAAACATTAGGATAAACGATAATATTTTTTTCATGACAACGCCCCCTTCTTTTGCTCTGCTCACTTATTATATACTATAGTATGCGTACAATGCAATTACAATTTATTCTACAAACTGTTAATGTCCACCGTGGCGCGCCTTTGGGCGGCAAGTTCAACAGCTTCAATAACCTGTGAACACTTGACACCATCGGCAAAGTCCGGCAAAGCGGGCGTGTTGTTGGCAATACTCTCGAAGAATTCGTACATCTCATGCACAAAGGTGTGCTCGTAGCCGATAACGTGGCCCGTTGGCCACCAAGCACTCATGTATGGGTGAATACCTTCGCTTGCCTGAATAAGGCGGAAACCTTGCAAGCCGGCCTCGTCCTCTGCGCTGAAATATTGCAGTTCGTTCATACGCTCAAACACAAACTTTAGACTGCCTTTATCGCCGTTTATTTCGATGGATAAATCATTTTTATGTCCTTGAGCAAAGCGGGTTGCTTCAAAAACGCCCAAGGCGCCGTTTTCAAACTCGGCAACAAATACAGTGCCGTCGTCCACATCCACTTCGCCGCGCGGTGCGCCCTCTTTCGCGCTTGCGGAAAGGCCGGTCATTTCCTGCACCATGGGACGGCTCTTAATAAACGTTTTCTGCATCCCCGCTACACTTTTAAAATCGCCCGCAAGGTAACGGGCCAAGTCGATGAAATGTGCACCAAGGTCGCCCAGCGAGCCGGAACCGCAAATTTCTTTACGCAGTCGCCAAATCAGGGGGAAATCCGGGTCAATGATAAAATCCTGCAAATAGGAGGCACGTACATGGCGAATGGTGCCGATTTTACCGGCGTCTATCATATTCTTCATCAGTCGCACGGCGGGTGCAAAACGGTAGTTGAAACCGATTTGATGCTTGACGCCGTTTTTCTTGACACTTTCGAGCATCTCACGCGCGTCGACCAGCGTGAGGGCAAGCGGTTTTTCGCAGAATATGTGCTTACCGTTTGCCGCCGCGGCAAGAGCGATAGCCTTGTGCGCATTGGAGGGCGCGGTGATGTCTATCACATCAATGTCCCCACGTGTTACGAGTTTTTCCCAAGACGTTTCGTGGCTGTCCCAGCCAAATTTTACCGCAGCCTTCTTTAGCGCGGCTTCGTCCCTGCCGCAGATTGCTTTTTTGTTGACCTGTGCGTTGCAGTCAAAAAACATGCCAAGCCTGCTTAGTGCATTGCTGTGCGCTTTGCCCATAAATTTGTAGCCGACCAAACCCACATTAATCTCTTTCACGCCATCAGACTCCTTTCAAAATAACTGCTAACTCTACTCATAGCTATTTTACTACAAAAAAGTGAAAATGAAAACAATTTGTGCAAAATTTCAAGCCGTTTCCGATGTAACGTTCGAATTTTCCGCCCGTACGTAAAAATTTATATTTTTTGGCGACGGGTGACCTCACCTCACTCCTGTAAAGCTTTTGAACTTTACAGGAGTTTGCCTTTTTGGTGTAAACTTTCAATATTCTTGCTGTAACATATAAAAAGATTGGAATTTCTCATACGTAAAATAATCTTTGTCCTATTATAGACAAATAATATCGCTAAAGTTCGTGTAAAAACACAACAGGTTGTGGTCTGTTTTTGATTGACACAACATATTGTTGGATGTATAATGAGCCTACAAATGTTTGGAGGAGATTTCATGTTTGATCAAATCTATAAAAGAGACGGCAGAATTGAGCCTTTCGAAAAAATCAAGATCACAAAGGCAATTTTTAAAGCTGCCATTTCTTGCGGCGGTGAAGATGAAAACCTTGCCGGGGCCTTAACGGACGAAGTCATCATAGCCGTTGAAAAAAAGTATGGAGACACGATTCCCGATGTCGAAGGGATACAGGATATTGTCGAAAAAGTTCTAATTGAGCACGGTCATGCCCGCACGGCAAAGGCCTTCATTCTTTATCGTGAAAAAAGGCGCAGTGCTCGCGAAATCAATGCGCTCGTCGGTGCTACGATCAATATGTTCGGTGACTACCTGGGCGACAAAGACTGGGGCATTAAAGAAAACGCAAATATGCAAAAAAGCGTAAACGGGCTGAATAATTACGTGCGCGAAGTTTTTACAAAAAAATACTGGCTGCACGAAATTTACCCCGAAGATGTGCGCAATGCCCACGAGAATGGCGACGGGCACATACACGACCTGGGCTTTTTTGGCCCCTACTGCGCGGGCTGGGATTTGCGCCAACTTTTGACGGACGGCTTCGGCGGTGTTGAAGGCAAGGTAGAAAGCAAGCCTGCCAAACATCTGCGCTCGTTTTTGGGGCAAATTGTCAACTCTACTTTTACCACCCAAGGCGAAACGGCGGGTGCCCAAGCCTGGAGCTCTTTTGACACGTATTGTGCGCCCTTTTTGTATTACGATAACCTTACCTTTGACCAAGTCAAGCAGAGCCTGCAGGAGTTTATCTTTAACATCAATGTGCCCACCAGGGTCGGATTCCAGTGCCCGTTTTCAAACCTCACGTTTGATATTAAAGTACCAAGCACCCTGAAAGACGAACCGATTATTATCGGCGGCAAGGCGATGGATAAAACCTATGGCGACATGCAAGAGCAAATGGACCTATTCAACCGCGCTTTTTGTGCGGTCATGCTGGAGGGCGACGCCAAGGGCCGCGTTTTCACCTTCCCAATCCCCACTATCAACATCACAAAAACGTTTGATTGGGACAGCCCCGTTGTGGACGACTTTATGCGCATCACCTGCAAATACGGCATCCCCTATTTTGCGAATTACGTCAACTCCGACTTGTCGCCCGAGGACGCCGTTTCCATGTGCTGCCGCTTGCGTATTGACACCAAAGAGCTGCGCAAGCGCGGGGGCGGGCTTTTCGGCTCCAACCCCATGACAGGCTCCATTGGCGTTTACACCGTCAACTTACCGCGTATCGGTTATGTGAGCCAAACAAAAGAAGAGTTCTTCCAAAACTTGGAAAACATTGCCACATTAGGCAAGGTTTCACTTGAGATTAAAAGGAAAGTGCTCGAACAACAGTCCGAATACGGCCTGTACCCCTACTCGTCCCACTACCTGCGCAACATCAAAGAAAGAACCAACGAATTTTGGACCAACCATTTCAATACCATCGGGATTATCGGTATGAATGAGGCCTGTTTGAACTTTTTAGGCAAGGACATCGGCAGCCGAGAGGGCTTGGCTTTCTCCCTTGAAGTGATGCACTTCCTGCGTGAACTCATGCTCAAATTCCAGGCCGAAACCGGGCATTTTTATAATCTTGAGGCAACGCCCGCCGAAGGCACAAGCTATCGCTTAGCTAAATTGGACAGAGAGAGATACCCGGACATCATCCAAGCGGGCGAAGAAGAGCCGCTTTACACCAACTCCTCCCAGCTCCCCGTGGAATACACGGACGATATTTTCGAATGCATGGATTTGCAAGACGAGCTGCAGTCGTTGTACACCGGTGGCACGGTGCAACATCTGTACCTCGGTGAGCGGATTGATGATATTGAAGTTTGCAAAACCCTTATCCGCGATGTGTTTTTGAAATACAAAATGCCATACATTTCCATCACACCGACTTTCAGCATTTGTAATAACCACGGTTATATAGCAGGCGAGCATTTCGAGTGCCCAGATTGTGGCGAAGAAACGGAAGTATGGAGCAGAGTCGTGGGCTATTTACGCCCGGTTAAAAATTATAACTCCGGCAAAAAAGAGGAATACATGCTGCGAAAAAAATTCGTTGTAGGCGCGAACAACAGCCACGCGGAAAATATTTTGGTTGCCAAATGAACATTGCAGGCTTTGCTAAAACGTCCTTTGTGGACTATCCGGGGAAAATCGCTTGTGTGGTCTTTACACCCCACTGCAACATGAAATGCAGCTACTGCCACAACAAGCACATTTTAACCAATGACGTCCCCTTAACGGACAGTGCTGATATATTTAACTACCTGATCAAACGAAAGGATATGCTCGGCGCGGTTGTCGTAACAGGCGGCGAGCCTACCTTGCAAAAAGGGCTGACGGAGTTAATAAAACGAGTAAAACAGCTCGGGCTTTGCGTAAAGCTGGACACCAACGGAACAAACCCCAACCTTTTACAAGACCTGCTGGCAAAAAACCTGCTGGACTATGTCGCAATGGACGTGAAAGCACCGCTTGATAAATACTTCGAAGTGGCAGGCTGCCCGGTCGATGTAAACGCAATTACCGCTAGCATCGAAACCCTCAAAAACTGCTCGATAGCCTATGAATTCCGCACCACTTTTGCGCCGGCACTTACAGCGCAGGATATTGTAGAAATTGGAGCACTCATAAACGGCACAAAAGCCTACTCTTTACAACAATACAGGCAAGTTCCCGGCCAAGCCCCCCCACACACCCGCGAATATGTAAAAAAAACAGCGGAAAAGATGAAAGCGGTCATTGGGATTTGTGAAGTAAAAGGAATATAAAACCATCCGATTAAAATGCACATAAAAATATGTGCATTTTTTCATTTTGGTGCTATAATAAAACCGTTCGGAATGTGACTAAGTTACGGAAACAAAACCGATTGCCCACTATAATGTTTTGGTATGGGCAAAAAAAGCAAAATAAAAAATCAAAAGCGTGAATACAGAAAACAGCCTTTTCAAATCTTACAGATGAAAGGAAGTTTATTATTATGAAAACACTGATTGTTGGGGGTGTCGCGGGTGGTGCGACAGCGGCCGCAAGACTACGCAGGCTGGACGAACATGCGGAAATTATCCTGTTCGAACGTGGGGAATACATCTCTTTCGCGAACTGTGGGTTACCCTATTATATTGGCGGCGAAATCAAGGAAAAATCGGCATTAACGCTCCAAACGCCGGACAGCTTTAACGCGCGTTTTAATGTTGATGTGCGGGTATTGAACGAAGTAATCGCTATTAATCCCGCACATAAAACAGTTGAAGTGAAAAAGCTCAAAACGGGCGAAATCTATACCGAGCACTACGATAAACTGGTATTGTCCCCCGGCGCAGCACCCTTTAAACCCAACATTGACGGGATAGACAACGATAAGGTCTTTACCCTGCGAAACATTCCGGACACCTACCGCATCAAAGACTATATCGACCAAAAAGCACCTAAAAAAGCCATTGTTGTCGGTGGTGGTTATATTGGCATTGAAATGGCCGAAAGCCTCAGCCAGGCAGGGCTTGAAGTAACGGTTGTGGAGCTCATGGACCATGTGATAGCGACAATTGACTATGATATGGCGTGCGATGTACACAATCACTTGCGCCAAAAGGGCGTCAACCTAATCCTCAAAGACGGCGTTAAAGCGATTGAAGACAACGCCAGTGGCCTAAAGGTTACCCTTGGCAACAGCGAATTGTTTTGTGATATGGTCATCCTTTCCGTGGGTGTCAAACCGGAAAGTGCCCTCGCGGTTCAAGCGGGCTTAAGTGTAAACCCGCGCGGCGCAATTGTCGTAAATAAGCAGATGCAAACCTCCGACGAAAATATTTACGCCGTGGGTGATGCGGTTGAAATTACCGACACGATTACCGGCGAAAAAGGCTTTGTCCCGCTCGCCGGGCCCGCCAACAAGCAAGGGCGCATCGCAGCTGACAACATCTGCGGTATAAAAAGCACCTATCGCGGCACCCAAGGCACCGGTATTCTAAAATGTTTTGATTTAACCGTCGCTTGCACGGGCATAACGGAGGCTAGGGCCAAACAGCTAGGGCTAAACTATGAAAAGTCCTTTACTTATTCCGGCTCGCACGCATCCTATTACCCGGGTGCGGTTAATATGTCGGTAAAAATTATTTTTGACAAAGGCAACGGCAAGTTGTTGGGCGCTCAGGTGGTCGGTTACGAAGGCAGCGACAAGCGCATTGATGTGTTTGCCACGGCACTCTACGCCAACATGACCATTTATGATTTAACCAAATTGGAGTTGGCCTATGCACCGCCGTTTTCCTCGGCAAAAGACCCGGTCAACATGGCGGGCTTTGTGGCGGAAAACATCTTGACAAACACAACAAAAATTTGCCACTGGCACGAAATCGCCGGCCTACCGCGCGACGGCAGTGTAACCCTACTTGATATCCGCACCGAAGAAGAGTTTGAGAACGGCGCTATAGATGGTTTCACCAACATCCCTGTTGACGAGCTCAGAGCGAATTTGGACCGTATTGATAAAACAAAACCGGCCTACGTTACCTGCCGGATAGGCTTGCGCGGTCACACGGCATGCCGAATTCTTTCCCAAAACGGTGTTGATTGCTATAACCTTTCCGGTGGATACCAACTTTGGAGCAGTATTTTCCGTGGCGTTGTTCCCACACCGAGGGATGGCACCATTAACACCGAAACCATGCTGCCCATTGAGCGGAAAGTAATCACCCTTGACACCTGCGGCCTACAGTGCCCGGGACCGATTTTGAAGCTTGCCGAAGCCGTTAAAAACGCGCAAGAAGGCGACGTGTTGGAGATTAAAACGACCGATCCGGCTTTCGGCGCAGATGTACAAGCCTGGTGCAGAAGAACCGGCAACATCTTCGAAAGCATGAGCTCTTCCAAAGGCATCACCACCGCGCTCATCAGAAAAGGCGGGCAAAATGTCGCCCTTGCCGCACAAGGTGGCGACAACAAAAATATCATCGTTTTTTCCGGCGATTTGGATAAAGCGATTGCATCCTTCATCATTGCCAACGGCTCGGCCGCACTCGGCCGAAAGGTTTCAATGTTCTTCACCTTCTGGGGGCTCAATGTATTGAGAAAACCGGAAAAAATAAATGTCAAAAAGAACCTGATTTCCAAAATGTTCGGCTTTATGATGCCCCGTGGCGCAAAAAAATTGGGACTTTCCAACATGAACATGGGCGGCATGGGCGCCAAGATGATCAAAAAGATTATGAAGGACAAGAACGTGGACAGCCTGCAGGAAATGATGGAGCAAGCCATGGCCAATGGCGTGGAGCTGATTGCCTGCACCATGAGCATGGATTTAATGGGGCTACAGCTTGAAGAACTGATTGACGGTGTAAAACCCGGCGGCGTCGCAGCAATGCTTGCAAATGCCGAAGAATCGGATATGTCGTTGTTTATCTAAAATAGTTTGCTTAAACGTTAGTGGGAATCGATCAAAATAAGGCGCTCCCCACTTGACACATCTGACGGGTGCTTATATAATATGACATAGGTTTTGGCTCAGTGAACAATCAAGTTCACTGAGCTAAAATAGTCAAAAAATTCCAGTGTCTTCATAAACACTCAGCTATCATATCATTCAAACTGCTAAGGAGATTTTTAACGTGAAATATGCTCTTTTTACCGGGGCTGCCGGCGGACTAGGTAGTGCGTGTGCGCTTGAAATGACCAAACATAACTGGACTGTTTTTGTCGCCGATATCAATGATGAGGTCCTTGCGGCAATAGGCCAAAGCGAAAATATTATTCCGATAAAGGTGGATATAACAAATCAAGAAAGTGTTGATAATGCGCGAGCCGAGGTAGAAAAAACGACCCATTCCCTTCATGCCGTTATTAATTTTGCCGGTATGCACACTATGGCCTCAATGGTTGAAGGCAGCCCGGATATTATCGAGAAAATGTTTAGAATAAATGTAATGGGTATGGTAAGAATAAACCGCGTTTTTTTTGACCTGGTAAAAAAAGGCAGAGGCAGAATTGTCAACTGTAGTTCCGAGTGCGGGTGGATGAAACCACAGCCGTTCAACGGTCCCTACACCATCACAAAATACGCTGTCGAAGCATATAACGACAGTCTCCGCCGTGAACTGGTGCCTTTGCACATACCCGTTATCAAAATCCAGCCGGGCTCTTTTAAAACAAACATGCATAATACCGCTACAAGCAGTTTCAACAATCTTTATGAAAACACGGTATATTTCAAAAAAGCCTTAAAAAGGCTAAAACCACTCATGGATATGGAACTCAAAATGGCGAATCACCCCAAGCATCTTGTTAAGGCTCTCCTTAAAGCGGTTGAAACCGAAAGACCAAGGATTAAATACAGGGTTAAAAACAGCAAAATCATCGGCACGCTTGAAATCATTCCGGATAAAGTTGTTGATTTGATTTACAAGGCTGTATTGTGCTAATTCAAGGTTAAAACCAAAACGCCCATCGAATGTTTGATAAAGCAATCGGTGGGTGTTTTTTATTTTCAAAAACTTATATCTCCAAGTATTGCCGCAGTGCTTCTTTGATTTCATCCTGCAAGTCAACATTTATCCACACTTGCCTACGTTGTCCTTCGGGAGTTCGAAGATTTTTGCTGTTTGAAATACTTCTGTTGAATTAAATGGCAAAGCATATTATTTATTTACCACTCCTCGCCCATCTTATTGTCTACATTGATAAAGGTCTCTTGTGTTTTCATTGTTCGGTTGATAAACTGCTTGTTTTTTGCCGCAGATTCCATTTGTCTTTGATAAAATTCACTTTTGCTTTCGGCAATAAATCTTTTTATCGCAAGGCATATGCCAATATTTACCGATGGAATATACTTTTTTGCTACCAGTTCCTTCAGCTCGAGAACATATTCATTGGGCAGAACAGCAGTATATTTGATTTTTTGTTTATTTCGAAGCATTTCCTAATCCCCTTTTAATCATTTTCGAGATTGAACAGAACAAATTTTCACCAAAACATAGTATAAAGTGTGTTAACTCTACACCTTTATCCTTGCTCTAATCTTTTCAAGCGTCTTTTCTCCTATGCCTTTGACGTTCGTTAGCTCGTCCACGGTGTAAAAGTTGCCGTTTTCTCGCCGGTATTCAAGTATTGCGGTTGCCTTTACCTCACCGATGCCGTCGAGCGTCATCAATTGTTCTTTTGTCGCGGTGTTGATGTTGACTGTTCCTGTGGGTTTTGGGGTGACAGGTGCTGTTTGAGGTTTTTGGGATGCCTCTTCGGTTTGTATCTCCTGGGCCTCGGTTTCGTTTTCTTGCGGCTGCAAAACCGTCTGCGTTTCAAGCGACTGCGCCCGGGACGAGCTGCGCCCCTCGCCTTGCGAGCTGTTTGCCGGTATTTCCATCGCATTGAGCTGTGGGCTGTCAAAGGCGATATACAGTATCAGTGCGGCGGCGCAGACCAGGGCAAAAGCAATCAGGTACAGTTCGTGTCTTTTTTCACTCAATACAATCACTCCAAAAAGTAGAATTAGATGAATTTTTGAAAAAGTATTTTTAGTCTGCCTTTTTTTGTTTGGCCGGCAAGTTCTTTGACGACAACTTTGCCTTTGCCGCGCAAAACGATTTTATCACCTTGTGCGATTTTTGCGTCGGTCTTTTGCGTTTGTACGCCACTTACCGATACCAACCCTTTGTTAATTGCTTCAGCGGCGAGAGCCCTTGATATGTTATACGCCGCACTCACAGCGCTGTCGAGCCGAAGGGAAGCGACCACGCAGAGTATGTCCTGTGTTTTTTGCTCGGGTATGATGATTGCTTGAACCCCTATTATTTCAGCAGATAGTGTCCCCCGCCCTGCTTTTTGTAGGTTATTTTCCAGGAACTTTACAATGCTCTTGAGCACCACAATGTCACAACCGTCGTCGCGCACTAAAATGTCCCCGAGCATTTCCCGCTTTACACCGAGTGCCATGATGGAACCGAGGTAGTCACGGTGGTTGAGTGTTGAAAAGCTGTCTTTACCGATACGTAGCACGGCCAGCGGGTTATCATCCGGGTTTTGGGCAAAATGGTCGGCTAGCCCGGTTAAATCATCGGCACCGATATAATCGGGCAAGAAAACGCCGACCCTTCTTTCCGCATCCGGATAACCGCCGTAAAAGAAGGCCTTTGGTTCCTTGCCCCTTTTGCATAAACTCTCGGCCAGGATTTGTTGGCGGCTGTCCAAAAACAGTGTGTTTGTCAGCATATTTTTATTAAGGGTTTGCTCTATCTTGTCTTTGATGTTGGCAAGCAAAAGGGTGTCTTCTTTCATCATTTTCCTTTTCGGTTGGCGTGTGAATGGGTGTTGATCTTTAGCTTTGTTGTCTATACTATCACATTCGATTTGCGAACTCAATATAAATTCTTTTTGCCTTCAGGTTGCCTTCAGGTTGACAAATGAGGGCTTAGGCATTATTATTGTTGTGTAGGATTATTGTTTAAAAGGAGGTTTGCATCACCATGAAAAAATCAAAATCCAGATTTTTGAAACTCGCTACAGTCACTGCGGCCGGTGCGGGTCTTGCATATTTTTTAAAGATGAAAATGCAAGATGACGCATTTAAAGACAAACTCAAGAAAAGCGGTGCCGACGCGCTCTTTAAGTCTTTGGAAGGGCTCAACGCAGTCCTGCCAAAACTCCCACGACCGGGTATTGAAGAATATGTAAGCGAAAACTTTTTCGAAGGCCATAGCGAATTTAGGGACACCTCGGTGCGCGGAGCAAAATGGAAGCTCGGCTACGCAAGGGCCAGCCTTACGCCGGACGACTACCTGCTGAAAGATTATTATTTGGGTGGCTTTTTAACGTACCCACCAAGCACGGTGAAATCTGTTTTAGACGACATCGCTGTGCGTGTCGTATGCCTGGACGATGGCAGCGACAGAGGTGCGGCCATTTTTGCAGTGATCGACTGCATTGGTCTGTCCGGCACGGATGTGCGCAGTATACGCGCACTGCTTGCCGACTTTGCCAAGGAAAACAATATTGTCAGCATCAACATTTCCGCCACGCATTGCCACAGCGGTATTGATACCCAGGGCATTTGGGGCGTTTTGCCGGACATCTTAAAAAACAATGTCCAACAAATTAACAGGGGTAACTATGACAACCTCATCTCCGGCAGAGACCCGGCCTTCATGGCTAGCCTGCGCGAAAAAACTGTCGATGCCATTAAGGAAGCCTTTGAGGGCAGGAAGCCCGGCAAATTGATGTACAAGACTTTCAACGATTTGAAGTATTCACGCGACAAACGCAAGGTCGGTCCCGATGTTGTGGATGAGAATATGACAAAGCTACACTTCATCCCCGACGACGGCAGTGCCGAAACGGTGGCGGTCTTAATGGCAGCACACCCGACAGCACTCGACTCCAAAGCGGGCGAATTAAGCGCGGACTATATTTATTACATTGAAGAAGAGGTAAACAAGGCAGGGTCCAACTTCATCTTCTTCCAAGGGCCGCAACTTGCCGTAGGCGTTGACAGAGGCTTTGTGCCGGAAGATGCGCCTGGGCGTGGATTCCAAGCATACGGTAGAGAAATCGGAAAATACCTCATTGGCATAACCGTTGACCAAGAAGAGAAAATTCTGCCGATACTCAATGTGCGCAATGCCGAGGTTTTTGTTCCGGCAGGCAACTTTATTATGCTGACCTTGCTCAACGCCGGTCTTGTTAACAATCAGGTGGTAAAAACCGGTAAAAGAACCAAGGACATGATGTTCATTACCGAGGTCGGCTATGTGGAACTTGGCAAAAATTTGCGCCTTGCAATGATGCCCGGTGAGTTCGCACCCGAAATGCTTTTGGGTGGTACTTTAGATAGTGATGAAGCTTGCACCGGCACAAGTTGGGACTTCCCACCGATGAAAGAAATGCTGGCAGACGATACGGATTTGATCGTTATCGGTCTTTGCAACGATTCCATCGGCTACATTCTGCCGGATAACGATTACGGTTGTATTTTCGCCGACGGTCATTACGAGGAAGCCGTTTCCGCCGGTGCGCAGACAGGTTCTTCCCTCGTAGGAGCGTTTGAAACACTGGTTGAAGACTGCGGAAGGTTGAAAGAATAATTTTCAGCAGTCGGTAATATTATGAGCGGATAGTTGTACCGCTGAGTTTGCAAGGGGCGGTTTGGTAACCGCCCCTATTTTTATAATATAGTTGACGAAAGGTTTGTGACGGTTATGAAAATCAAGCGTTTTTTAAGCGTTCTTCTTGCTTTGACTCTGCTACTATCGTCTTTCCTGCCGGTAACGGCCAAAAGTACCGGCTGTGAATGCGGCTTTTCCCCTGTTATTTATGTGGCGGCTTTAGGTAGCGCAACACTTTACCTGGATGCCGATACGGCGAATGAAAAGGTACTCTTTCGCCCGGAGACGGCAGACACGTTGGGGCTGGTTGGTAAACTGGTTTTGCCCATCGCACGGTTGGTTATTGATAAAAACTACAAGGCGTTCGGCACAAGCATTGCAACGGCCACAACAGACATGTTCGGCCCCCTTGCCATGGACGAAAACGGCGACTCAAACCCGAGGGTAACCACAAAACCCACCCTGCCCGAGGACCCGACACATGGGCCCGACAACAGTTACTACTTTGGCTACGACTTTCGTTTGGACCCGTTTGTTGTCGCGCAAGACCTCCACGCCTATATTCGGCATGTTAAAACCTTGACGGGGCACGATAAAGTTTCCTTCCGCGCGTCCTCCCTTGGCGGTGTTATCGTTATGGCTTACCTTGAAAAATACGGCACGGCAGAACTTGATAAAATTATTTTTCAATGCTGCCCAATACTCGGCGTGGGTGTTGCCGGTGATCTTTTCACAAAACAGGTTGAACTCAACAATGATGCATTGGTGCGTTATGGGATGCAGGTTTTACCCCGCGACGCAATAGGTTCTGTGCTGAGCATCTTGATACAGTCACTCGATGCACTGGGCGTTTTTAGCGGTGTCCTCGGGTTCGGTGACAAGCTTATTGATAATTTGCTCGACCAACTTTATGACGAACTGCTCATCCCCATCTTCGGTAGAATGCCTGGCCTTTGGGCACTTGTACCGGATATCAGCTATGAGCAGGCAAAAACCATCTTTTTGGATGAGAGCGCCGGGCAAACCCTGAAGGACAGGCTGGATGATTACCATTACAACGTCCAAAACAAAGCGGATGAAATCCTAAACGATGCGCTTGACAGTGGGGTTGGTATCTTAATTTTAGCCGGCTACAACATGCAACGCGAGCCCTTTGTTGCGTCCTATTTGAACCAAAGTGATGCTGTGGACGATACCATCTACAACGCACCGGGTGTCACCTGCGTCCTGCTCAACGAAACGCTCGGCGACGGCTATGTGCAGGCGATAGATGACGGCCACAATCACCTTTCCGCTGACGGCATAATTGACGCGTCCACCTGCTATCTACCCGAAAACACTTGGTTTGCCAAAGATATGCTCCACAGCACACCACACGACGGGCATAAGGAACTGTATACGCTTTTCCTCACAAGCGATGGAGATTTCAATGTACATTCCGACCCACGTTTCCCACAGTTTTTACAAGATGACGCGGCAAACAAGCTGCTGATTCCACTGGTGGATTATGAACCCGATGATGCGCTTCGGATTGAAGATGTTTTCGCTTTTGTGTTGGAATTCGTGAAGAACATAAACATATTCAAGCATATCGCTTTTGCAAAAGGTTGACCTAAAAGTGCCCCTCTCCATAAAAATCGGAGAGGGGCACTTCACTTTGCAAGACATCAAATCAAATTGCACGGGATAAAACAATTTTTTTCATCAATCGGTATGACTTCTTCACACATGCAGATAATTCCACCGTTTCCTCTTTGTTGCGTTGTTTTATCAAGCAGTTCATATTTTTTCACTTTTCGCCTGTCCGGGTTCGCAGATTTTTTTATTTCAAACGGATGAATCATATTGTCCGTTTCCACAAACAAATCAATCTCATTCGCATTGGCATCCCTGTAATACATCATATTGGCTTTTGTTTTGGCGTAGGCGTAGTTTTTCAACAATTCACTCACTACATAGTTCTCAAAATAGTGACCGTTTGCCGCACCGCTCATCAGCGTATCCCTTGTTAACCACCTTGAAAGGTATGCACAAAGTCCCGTATCACAAAAATACATCTTTGGCACTTTTGCCAACCTTTTCAGCTCATTGTTTGAATATGGCTTTAGCAGGTATACAATACCAAGTCCTTGGAGCAGTCGAAGCCACTCTTTCGCCGTTGGTTGGGAAATTTCCGCCGTATCAGCGAGCGTTTTATAACTCACCCGTTCTGACACAAGGGCCGCACAAGCGGTTAAGAATTTTCCGAACCGAACGGAGTCGGTAATTCCGCCCCCTTCTGTTACATCACGCATGAGGTAGGTGTCAACATATGAATTGTAATATTCCTGCCTTTGCTCCGCATCTGCGTGGAGTACCTGCGGCATTCCGCCCCGCCAAATATCTTCAAACACCGCTACAACGTCATTCTTCGGGACTTGTTTTTGCCGCTCACGCAAAGCGGAAAAGCTGAAGTCAAGTTCATCCGCAAAATCCTTTTCATTTTTTTCTCTTTGTGAAAGACTGAAAAGCTCAAGGATGGCAATTCTGCCGGCAAGCGTTTCCCTAACTTCTTTCATCATGGAATACTGCTGCGAGCCGGTAAGCCAAAAGCGCCCGTTTTCCTCACTGTCTTCGCACATTACTTTTATTTGTTCAAACAGCACCGGCGCCTTCTGCACTTCATCAATGATAATTGGGGGTTTATATGTCTGAAAAAATAAAACGGGGTCTGTCTGCGCCAAGGTGCGCGCCATTGCGTTATCAAGCGACACATAGGTGCGCTCCTGCCCTTGTGCCAAATGTTTCAACATGGTTGTTTTGCCAACCTGCCTAGCACCGGTCACAAGCACAACTTTAAAAAACGAGCTCATATGTAAAAATTTTCTTTCAAGTTCACGCTTTATATACTGCATAACCAACCTCCTACTTTATGATAATCTAAACTCGACTTTATTTTATCCTAATTTATCCGTTTTGTCAAGCAAAAACACCTGATATGACGCTTTATGATGCGTCATATCAGGTGTTTTGTTTTTTGCGGTTAACTTTGTCTTTGTTACCGTGTAACTTTTACAGGGTAACCTTAATGCTTTTAATCTCAAACGGTTTAAAGGTCATTGCGATTTTGCCGTCTTTTACTTCAAGCGGAGCTTCGTCTTCTTCCATCAGGTTACATTCGACGGCAGTCTTAATTTTTTCGCCGAAGGTGAAGACGCAGTCGCTCTTCTTGTTCCACGTTTCGTATGCACGAATGACAATGTCCTTGCTGTCTTCCGCTTTTTTGACGGTTTCGATGATGACGTTCGGGGCATCGGCCGATACAAAGGAATAGCAGGTGGCAAGCTTACCGTCTTCGGGTTGCGCCACTGCACAATACAGTGGGAAGTTGAGCGAATACCCTTCCTTTACAACATCCGAGGTGTTCACGGTACCCGTGTGCGGATAGATGGAGTAAACGAAGTGGTGCACTTCCCTGTCCTGCGCATGGTTGGGGGTTGTCGCACAGCGTAGCAAGGACGGCATGATGTGCCCCTCTTTCACGGTCCAGCCGTATTTGCAGTCATTGAGGATTGCAAGGCCAAAGCTGTTGTCACTCAAGTCTGCCCATTTATGCCCGACTACCTCAAACTGGGCAAAGTCCCATAGCGTGTTGCTGTGCGTGGTGCGCTCAAGGTTGCCGAACTGAATATCAAAGGTTGCCTTGACAGCGTTGACATCCACCGGGTAATCTGCCTTGAGTAGGATGTTCTTTTCTTTCCAGTCTGCGACATATTGAACATCAATGCGGTCAATTTCTTTATAAAAGATAAAGCATTGTTCGATGGTGGAGGACATGAACGTTCTGACGACCTTCCACACTGCTCTGACGGGACCGTTTTCGACAAGCTCACTGCTTGTGACATCCCTTATCTCCACGCTTTTTTCATCAAAATAGCAGTCCACATTCCAAGCGTCGTGGTTATACGGTCTGTCCTCAAAGGCGATGAGTTTGTTGAGCACTTCCCCTTGCGGCGCAACCGTTCTGCCGCTGGCCTTGTGCAGCAGGCGAGCTATGTTCATATCCGCATCAAACTCCACTTCAAAGAAGGCATTTGATAGGGTGTTGCCGCTGATGTCGAGTGTTTTTTCACAAGTCGAATTTGCAAGGTCTTCAATTTTATATGCTTTGTAACCCTTTGCCGGCACGCCTTTTGCGAAGAAAGCAAGCTTGCCGTCATACGTTTTTTGCCACGCGAGGGCTTGACCGTCCGTGTCAAGGATGGAAAAGTTTTCCGTATCCGGCAAGTCGGTTATTACCACGTCGTCACGGCAAAAACCCAGGGTGTTGAACACCGCATAGGATTTTTCCTCAACGGCAAGGCTTGCGGCGATTGCCGCAACGTTTTCTTCAACAAGCTCATTGCCCTTGTCGATAATCGTATCATACTGTATTTTGGAATCATCATATACTTGCTTGATGGATGAACCGGGGATAATATCGTGGAATTGGTTGAGCAGAATAATCTTCCACGCCTCATAAATATCCGCACTCGGGTATTCGCTGTCACAATGCGTCTGCGCAATAGCCGCGAGTGTTTCAAGGTCGTGGTACAAATTCTCACTTTTGCGGTTATAACGCTTGTTGCGCGCCTGCGAAGTCAGCGTACCGCGGTGGAACTCCAGGTACAGCTCCCCTGCCCACTTAGGCAGTCTGCTGCTACCCTCAACATCTTTTTCGAGCCTTTCAAAAAAGTCTCTGCTAAACTCCATCTTGGTTTTCGGGCAACCGGGAATCCCT
>CAZMSM010000034.1:21249-22780 GCA_964568955.1 uncultured Eubacteriales bacterium
TACGGCACCTTGTTGTATTCGTTCCAGCTGATTTTAGTGGTCATAAAGTAATCGATGCCGGCCTTTTTCATAATCTGCGGAATTGCGGCCGAATAGCCAAAGACGTCCGGTAGCCACATAATCTTATTGTCTACACCAAACTCTTCTTTAAAAAAGCGTTTGCCGACAAGGAACTGCCTTACCAGGGATTCGCCGGAGATCACGTTCGTGTCCGACTCTACCCACATACTGCCTTCCACTTCCCAACGGCCTTCTTTTACACGCTGACGGATTTTCTCATACACTTGTGGGTAATCCTGTTTGCAGTAGTCATATAACTGCGCCTGCGGGGACATAAATTTGTATTCGGGGTATTCTTCCATATACTTGAGAACCGTGGCAAAACTGCGGCCTATTTTATCCCTTGTCTGCCGCAAACGCCAAAGCCATGCAACGTCAATATGCGTGTGGCCGATGCAGGATGTCAGCACGCCCATGTCGCCCTTGCCGTAAATCTCTTGTTCCAGCAAAGCCATGGCCGCCCGGGCCGAGTGCGCAAAAACGGCCCTATCCGGCGTATATAAGTCCAGCAAGCTGACAGCATCGTTGAGCGCTTTTAAGATGTCGATACGCGGGAGGTCATCCACCGAATACAGGTTGGCTGTCTCAAGCGGAGTCAAAAGGTCAAAGATGAGCTTTTGAACCAGGTCATCCACTGTCTTTAAACGCGCGCGCATCACAGCTTTGCCGTCAAATGACCAATCATCCGTATAGGCATTGATATAAATGTCGAACTCTTCGCCGCCCTTTGCGCTGTCCAACAAGCGGACACCGGTGTGGTTGGAGTCTACCCCCTGCACAAGCTCACCATTGACGAAAACGATAAATTGCGCACTGCTGCTGTGCCATGTGTTTTGTGTGGGCATAATTTCATAAACGACCGGTTTGCCGGCAAATTCCGCAGGCACTTTAAAGCTGTGGCGGAACCAAGCATAGCACTCCGGATACCCCCAAAATTCGTTCTCGGAGTCAAAATCCCGCCATTCACCCTCATCGATTTGTGCGATGGTATATTGCCCATCCCTAAATTTGAATCCGCCGAGTTTGACGCTACCTGTTGTTAGGTATTGACTGCGCAGAACATCAATAATTTTACCAACGCGTTTTTGGAACATATTACGCTCCGAGTTTTTGTCCATAAAGTTTACACCGTTAGCCATGTTAAAAAATCCTTTCCGTATTTATTCAATATAGTGTGATCACACACCATCAAAGCCAAAGCAATGCAGCGGCAGTGGGAACCATTGCGCCGCACCGGTAGTCAAGCTCCGCCGCTTAGCACAACTCAATGAGAAAAGCAGACGGATTGCCTGAAAATGGTCAAGCTCCAAATCCGGTGCGTTTTCCGTCGCCCCAACGGTGACCTTCCCCTCTTTTACGCTGATTTCAATCTGTTCGTCCCCCGCAAAACCGTGAATAAGTAAACGAAGAACGCCGTCAGCCAAGGGCTGTGTTGCCGCCTTCACCTTGAGTAAAGCACGCGCAGTATTGG
>CAZMSM010000035.1:0-22627 GCA_964568955.1 uncultured Eubacteriales bacterium
CCTCTTTGCACCTTTTGTTCTATATAGGGCACCATGTTGTCGCGCAGGTAATCAAAGCCCATTTCGTTGTTTGTGCCATAAGTGATGTCGGCAAGGTAAGCATCGCGGCGCTCCTCACCCTCTTTTTCGTGAATAATGAGGCCCACGGAAAGCCCCAAAAAGCGATACACTTTGCCCATCCACTCACTGTCGCGCCGGGCAAGGTAATCGTTGACCGTGACGATGTGCACGCCCTTGCCGGTGAGCCCGTTGAGATAGGCGGGTAGGGTCGCAACGAGTGTTTTGCCTTCACCCGTCTTCATCTCGGCAATTCTGCCTTGATGCAAAACAATGCCGCCTATCACCTGCACGGGGAAGTGCTTCATGTTGAGCACGCGCCAAGAGGCCTCGCGGCAGGTTGCAAATGCTTCGGGCAGAAGGTCGTCAAGGGCTTCGCCCTTGGCCAGGCGCTCTCTGAACTCAGGCGTTTTTGCCTGTAGCTGCTCATCGGTCAGTTTTGCGTATTCTTCTTCCAACGCTAAAACTTTGTCCCGTAAAGGGCCCGCTCTTTTTATTTCCTTCGCCGAGTAATCGCCGAACAATTTTGTCAAAAAACCCATTCCAACACACCTCGCTAAAAATTATCACATCATTATATCACAAGCAAACAGGAATTACAGTAAAGACTGTTAAGATTTACATTTTTTTCACATTTCGTAAATTGCAGTAAATTGCCCCCAAATTGCCCAACTTGCTCGAACGCGTTGCCTTTCGCAAAAGCGCTTGCCAAAAAAAACGAAATGTGATATTCTTTGAGCATATAAATAGGGGGTGGCAATATGCCAAAACGCAACGATTATATCTCGTGGGACGAATACTTTATGGGTATCGCCCTGCTTTCCGCCAACCGCAGTAAGGACCCGTGCACCCAGGTGGGGGCTTGCATTGTGAGTGCCGCGAACAAAATAATGAGTGTTGGCTATAACGGGATGCCCGCCGGCTGCAATGATGACGAGTTCCCTTGGGAAAGGGAGGGCGACACGATTGACACCAAATACCCCTATGTCTGCCATGCGGAACTCAACGCCATATTGAACAACGACGGTGGAAGTTTGGCCGGTTGCAAAATTTATGTCGCCCTGTTCCCCTGCAACGAGTGTGCCAAAGCCATTATACAAAGCGGGATCAAAGAGGTTTTATACCTTTCCGACAAATATGCGGATACCCCCAGTGTGCAAGCTTCAAAACGCATGTTCAAGGCGGCGGGTGTGGTATGCACAAAAATCAAAATGGCCCATGACGAGATTGTTATTGATTTTAGGGAAGAAAATATTTAGGCACCGGTGCTATACGGAGCAATTATATCAGTTTAATAATACAATAGCTCAACCCTGTTGCGTCGTCGCCCGTCGGGCGAAGATGGAAGAGGGTATTATTATCTATCCAACAAAAGTTCGCATTTGACTGTGAAAAAATCAGCGGTTCGGTCACGATTGTCGGTGTCCCCGTTTCCAAATTATAAAGTGCCAGCGTTTGTTTGCTTGTAGAGGGGGTTGCCCCTGCGCTTGTTGAGGCCGCTAGGGCCCGCGAACCATCGGGGCTGACGCTAAACAACATCACGGCATCTGCGGGAAAGCCCGTGAGCGTTTTTTCCCCACCGGTGAGCAAATTCGTCAGCACAAGCGTCTTTTTGTGGAGCAGGTGATTGCCGTTTTGCAGATAATCCTCAAAATAGTTGCCCGCAAAACTTTTCGCAATCTGCTCGTTTTTGCCATCGAACTTCAAACAGTCAAAGCCTTTATCCGTGGCCTTTAGGTAGATCAAATTGTCCCCTTCAACCCTTGCCCACAACCCCAAAATACCCGAAACCGCACGCGGAATCGTTTTTATGCTGCTTTGTGACTTGTTGAATTCCAGAATATCCGAAACAAGACCTTTTTGGTCAAGGTTATAGGCCCGCGAGGAAAGAAAATAAGATTTGTTGCCGAGACCTTCTAAAAAATTGTCATGAAATAAAACCCAGTCGCTACGCATGGCGCCGTTGAGGTCAACCGTGCGAGAATTGTCGGTTGTCAAGGTTTTGGGTTCTGCCTTCGGATTATTGAGGTTGACAATAAAGGCTTCGGTGTAGAGTTTGTCGTTAATCCAAAAATTTGTTTTATCAAAATCAACGAGCAAAAGCTGGCCGCCTTTGCCGTAGGCTACGGGGAGGTCCGTCAGCTTTAAAAAAGCATAGGCATAGACATCGGTCGGTGCCGGTGTTGCAGTAAAAAGACCGTAGCCGATGGTTTTACCACCCTGCTTGGCATAGTAAAGTTTGACGGGGATTTTTTGATAACTGCAGGTTACCGTAATTTCCACCGTTTCAACCGTGCCTTTGTAGGCGACAAGACCCCTTGCGGTACCTTCGTAATAAGCAACCGCGCCATCTGCCGGGTTGATGGTGTAAAAAAGGTTTGGGATATCTGTTTGCAAGGGTGGGAAGCCAAGTGCCCCCGTGCCGGTGAGCATTGGTGTGTACTTGCTTTGGGCGAGTGTGAAGTTAGCGGTAGTCTGTTCTTTCGGCTTATCCGAAAAAGCGGATTTAAAATACCCGGGTGCCAGCAAAGCCGCGGCAACCGTGAGCACAGCCAAGACAGATAAAATTGGTATAATAATCTTATATTTTTTCATAACGTATCCTTACAGTTTAATTTTCAGGGAAACGGGGCAGTGGTCGGAGCCAAAAAAGCTGTCAATACGCCTTGCGGGAACAGGCGCGAATGCCCTTGACGTTCCGGAATACAAGGTTTTTAATCACCATCTTTAGTTTTCCTCCATTGATAAAATTTGAGTTTGATACACGGTTCACGTAATTATATCATAACCGGATGGCCAAATCTATCTTTTTGATTGACAAACAAAGGCTTCATAGGGTAGAATACAACATAGTATAATAAATCCGAAAACAAATAAAGCGTTTTGAAAGGGGAAAAATTAATGAAAAGCAAAGCGACTAAACTCTTGGCACTGATGATGGCGATCGCAATAATTTTTTCACTCGGAGCCTGCGGCAAAGACAAAGACGGCGAAACCACAACCGCAGCGGGCGAGACCACGACACTTGCAGACGAAACTACCGTTGAGGATGAAACAACCGCTGTTGACGAAACAACAGCCGATGGCGAAACGACACTTGAAGGCGACACCACGGCAGTTGGGCAAACAACGACCAAGGCGGCCGTTACCGAAGCCGGCAAGCCCACAACAACGGCTGAGATTCTTGCGGCCTATACAGATGTAATGAATTACGCCAAAACGGTAAAACCGGGATATAATAAACAAGAGTACCAGTCCTTGCCAAAGGCAGACCAAAATATGGAGGGCGCATTAATAGGCCTATTGCTTCCTCTGGCGGAAAACTTTATGACTATAAAAGAAAATGCGGAAGTGGAAGACCGCAAAGCCGGTGGCGATATGAAGTGGTTCCCGGTGGCAAAGGCTTCCAAGGGCTGCCTGATGACCGATACCGCTGTGATTAAATCTGCAAAATGCGACGAGTTAGCCAATGGCAACTATAAAATTACCATTGTCCTCAAGGATGAAAAAAATCCGGAACCCTATAAAGAGGGCCAAGCGAAGGCTAGCAGCAACACCGGCAATATGTTCCAACCGCTGTCAAGGGCCGAAATTGACGATACAATCATAAATGACAAAACCGTGAGCAAGGTAGTGAAGAATGTTAAATATGATTTGAAGTATTTTGATTGCACGGCTGTTTTGGAATATAACCCCAAGACCAAGCAGATAAAAACACTTAATCAGAACATGAGCGTTTTTATTGATATCCAAGACGGTAAAGCGTTGCTGCTTAACCTCAAGGGCTCTGCCATTCTTTATAACACAATGAACTGCTGGAACTTTAAATACTAAATACGACACAATCAATAAGGGTGGGGGGACGCATTGCGCCCCCCCCACTTTTTGCGAAAGACGCGCTATCATTTCTAACGAAAAATTAGATTGTAAAATCGGATGAGTTATTGTATACTATCATTTGTGCCGAGTTAATCAGAGCATAATAATTTATAACAAAAG
Organism: uncultured Eubacteriales bacterium; assembly: GCA_964568955.1. Taxonomy (GTDB): domain Bacteria; phylum Bacillota; class Clostridia; order Oscillospirales; family Acutalibacteraceae; genus UBA1447. The sequence continues at coordinate 4,057 of CAZMSM010000035.1, forward strand.
GATTGAAAGGGGAAACACCGGATGAAAAGCAAAATTACCAAATTTCTGGCATTATTGATGGCGGTTGCCATCGTTTTCTCACTTGCAGGTTGCGGCAAAGATAAGGATGAAGAAACGACAACCGCACCGGGCGAGACCACCACACGTGGGGACGAAACCACACTTCAGGATGAAACGACCGCAGTTGAAGAAACGACGGTCGATGGCGAAACAACACTTGTGGGCGACACCACGGCAGTTGGCGACACCACAGCAGTCGGCCAAACAACGACTGCAGTGGCGGCAAACAAAATCCCCACAACAAAGGCGGAAATTCTTAAGGCCTATACGGATACCCTCAACCAAGCCAAGAAGAAGGACAGACCCGGGTTTTCTGCCATTGAATTCCAAGCCTTACCTAAAGACGACCAAAAGATTGGCGGCGCTGTTAAGTACTTGCTTCCTATTGCCAATAATTTTATGACCGATGAAGCGAAAGCAAGAAAAGAACCTTGGGTTAGCCAAAAGGGTAGCGCAGATATGAAAGGCCTTCCCGTGAAACAATCCACGGAAGGTTGTTACATCACAAACCCGGCAGCGATAAAGACCGCATCTTGCGTCAAGCTTGCTAACGGCAATTATAAAATTACCATTGTTCTTAATGATGAGACAGACCCCGAGCCGTATTCAGAAGGTCAAAAAAAGGCCCCGAGCAATACCGGCGGTATGTTCCAACCTCTCGGGAGGAAAGCCATTGACAACGAACTTAATAATAACAGTACGGTCAAGAACGTCATCAAATCAGCGGACTATTCCTTGAAATATTACAACTGCACATCTGTACTGGAATACAATCCGCAAAACGGTCGTATCGTTACACTTGATCAAAAGACAAACACGCTCATTACAATGGACGGAACAATCATTATCCTTGGCAGATCACAAGGTACCGCTGTGCTTGAAATGAACTTTAAGTACTATGATTTCAAATATTAAAAAACAATAAATTTTAGTTTTTGGGAGGCGTTTTTACGCTTCCCTTTTTTCATGTGTTTCGATGTTGTAAAGATATATTCATTACTGTATAATACAGGCATATACAATTATAGCTGGTCTATCCCTTTAAGGAGGTTGCCAAATGAACAAACCGCTTCTCGCGATTACCTACGACATCGGTACCACCGGGGTCAAAACTTGTCTTTTTGAAATCGGCACCACCATCAAGATGATTGCGTCCGCCATGGAGGTCTACAATCTTTATGTGTTCCCCAACGGCGGTGTTGAACAAAAACCGTCGGAATGGTGGGGGGCCATTTGTTCGACAACACGGCAACTGCTGGAAGAAACGGGCACAAACCCTGCGGAAATTGCCGGCCTTTCGTTTTGCTCGCAGATGCAAGGGCTCGTACTTGTGGACAAAACCGGCCAACCGGTGCGGGACGCCATGAGCTATATGGACCAGCGCGCACGCGAAGAGCTTGAAGAAGGCCTTGGCGGCGGAATTAAAATCGCGGGTGCTAACGCAGTGAAGCTGTTAAAATCGTTGTATTACACCGGCGCCGTGGCGGCCAGCGTCAAGGACCCGGTGTGGAAATATAAATGGGTGGAAAAAAACGAGCCGGAAATCTTCAAGAAGGTATATAAGTGGCTGGATGTCAAAGAATATATCATTTGCAAGATGACGGGTCAATTTGTCATGACGCGGGATTCTGCTTTTGCGTCGCTCTTGTATGGGATACGGGAAGGCAAGCAGGGCTGGAGCCTGCCCGTGTGTAAAATGCTCGGCGTCAACACCGCCCACCTTGCAACCATTATCAACTCGACCGACAAAGCGGGTGAGCTGACGCCCGCCGCGGCCGCTGAACTCGGATTAAATGCCGGGACGGCTGTGTTTGGGGGCGGCGGGGATGCGTCCCTCATCGGTATCGGTGCGGGCGCGGTCAACACGGGGGACACACATGTCTACTCCGGTACTTCCGGCTGGGTATCGACCGTAGTTGAAAAAAGCATGGTAGATACTTCTGCCATGATAGCCGCCATAGTCGGTGGGCAGGAAAACAAATTCAATTATTTTGCGGAGCTGGAGACGGCGGGCAAGTGCCTGGAGTGGGTGAAGGACCATCTCGCGCTTGACGAAATTGACGTGTTTCTTGAAAAAATCGATGTGACCGCTTCGCCTGAGACGGTGTATACGAATTTATATGACTACCTCACACAGGTTGTCAGCACCATTCCGGCAGGGAGTGGCGGCGTAATTTTCACCCCTTGGTTGCACGGCAACCGCTGTCCGTTTGAGGACCCGAATGCAAGGGCGATGTTTTTCAACATCAGCTTGGAAACGGGCAAAACAGAGTTGATACGCTCGGTTTTGGAGGGTGTGTGCATGCATATGCGCTGGTTTTTGGAAACGCAGGATAAAAAAATAAAAACATCTTCCACCTTGCGGTTTGTCGGCGGCGGAGCGCTATCCGATGTCACTTGCCAAATCTTGGCTGACTGTACCGGCCGAAGGGTCGAAACGGTTGACAGTCCGCAAAATGCGGGCGCGGTGGGCGCAGCGGTCCTGATTGCGGCGGGCTTAAAACGAATTCCCTCCATTGCCGAGGCAGGGGCACTTATCCCCGTCACGAAAACCTTTGTACCGAACGCGGCAAATAAAGTGATTTACGATAAAAACTATGCCGTTTACAAAAATTTGTACAAAGACAATAAGAAGAGTTTTGCCGCTTTAAACGGCTAAAAGGGTCAGTCGGTGATTTGCGCGATTTTGTTTGACATTATATTACGCGAATGATATACTCAATGATGACTTTTTTCTTGTGCGGGCAAGGTTCGGCAAGTTAAAATAATGATTCTACTGTAGGACAGGGCGACGATGGAAGGGGTGTTGCGATCATGGGCAATACAGGCAAAAAATATATTGCGCTTTTTGTTGTTTTCGTACTGATGCTGGGTGTTTTCGGTGCTTGTAAAAAATCGGCCAAGGGTATTACTATAACGGACAGTGAAGGCAAAACCCGTGTGCTCGCCACGAACGACAAAGGCGAAACCATGACCGACGACGCCGGCAACCTAATCATTCTCGCCACCGATTTTGATGGCAAGGAAGAAACGCAGCGTATAGCGATGCCGGATTATTATATAGACGGCAACACAATACAAGCAAAAACATATACGATGGTCATCCCAAAAGGTTGGGAAAAAGATGATGGTGTAAGCGATGTGAGGTTGGTGCATAAAAGCACAAAGGGCGAAATCAACCTTGTTACGATGGACGGCAAAACACTGGATGACGCCCTTGCTAGCGCTGATTCGCTCGTAGAGCCTATCGAAAAAGAAGGCGGCACCGTTGAAATAACAAAAACGACAATTTGTGGTGTTGAGGCGGATAAATATACGGTAGCACAAGGTGAAACAGGCACAATCACTTTTTATATCTTTGAAAAAAATGGCACCGTTTATTCGTTTTATACAGTAGCCACCGCACAAGATAAGGACAGCGTAGATTTTGAAGCAATTATCAATTCGATTGTGTTTAAATAGACTCTTGAAAGGGGTTAAATAATAAATGTTGTTTTCTCAAGATATCGGTATCGATTTAGGCACGGCCAATACGCTGGTTTTTATCAAAGGCAAGGGTATTGTCACGCGTGAGCCTTCGGTTGTCGCTGTTGACCAACGCAGCAATCCTCCACGTGTGGTGGCCGTTGGCATAGAGGCAAAAGAAATGATAGGCAGAACCCCGGGTTCCATAACGGCTGTGCGCCCCTTGAAGGATGGCGTTATAGCGGATTTTGAAATTACATCCGACATGCTCAAGGCGTTTATCAAACGCGCAAGCAGCCGTTCGATGTTTATACGCACGCGCGTGATGATTTGCATCCCCTCGGGCGTGACGGAAGTCGAACGCCGCGCGGTTTATGATGCGGCCAAAAGTGCGGGCGCTAAATACGTCAGCCTTATTGAAGAACCTATGGCGGCGGCTATCGGTGCGGGGCTACCCGTAAGCGAAGCAATCGGTAGCATGGTTGTGGACATTGGTGGCGGCACTTCGGAGGTTGCGGTGATATCCCTTGGTGATGTGGTTACCTCCCGTTCCGTAAGGGTCGGTGGCGATACGCTCGATGTGGCTATCATTGCCTATATAAAGAAAAAATATAACCTCCTTATCGGTGAACGCACCGCTGAGGATATAAAAATCACTATAGGTTCCGCTTATCCTTTCGATGGGGAGGGTGCTAAAAATATCAAAGGGCGCAACTTGATGGACGGTCTGCCCAAAAATATCGAAATAAGCGCGGAGGAAATTCGCGAAGCGCTGGCCGACCCGGTCAATCAAATCCTGGATGCGGTGAGAGCCACGCTCGAAAAAACACCGCCTGAACTTGCTGCGGACATTATTGACAGAGGCATCATGCTCACAGGCGGCGGCGCCCTGCTCAGAGGATTGGACAAACTGATTGCGGGCGAAACCAAAATCCCTGTCTTGATAGCGGAAAACCCACTGGATTGCGTTGTTGACGGCACCGGAATTTGTCTGGAAAGCGATTATTTAAGTAAGTTAGGCGCAAAGAGTTATGTATAATGTGCCTCGCGAAAAACTTGCCGCTTAAAACGGCTTACTGTTTAGAGGTTTAGAGAATGCGCCGATTTTTGAAAAGTACAGGCTTTAAAATATTATTGGCGGTTGTTGCCACCTTGCTGGTGGGGACGATCGCCGCCGCCTTTTCGAACAGTAAAACCGCCCCCCAAACCTCTGTCGCAGGTGCCTTGTTTGGGCCTTTACAAAGAATTTCTTCCTCCTTGTCGAATAAGCTTGCCGGGTTTTCCGTCAACTTCAAGTCCTCTGCGAGTTTGACTGCGCAAAAAGAGGAAATGGAGAAAGAGATAGCCAAACTCAGGGAACAACTTGTGGACTACGAGCAAGAAAAGCATAAGCTCGATTTGTATGAGGAGTTTTTGGGGGTCAAGGAAGAAAACCCATCCTTTGAATTTGTAAGCGCGCCCATTATCGGTCGTGATGCAGCGGATAAATTTTATATGCTAACCCTTGGTAAAGGTTCTTTGCATGGGGTAAGTGTCAATGATGCGGTGATATACGGCAAATACCTTGTCGGTGTTGTGGCTTCCGTCATGCCAACGCAATGTCGGGTTCGTACACTGCTTGACCCGGCGGTCAATGTCAGTGCTTACGAAATCAGCACACGGGAAAGCGGTTTTGTAACAACCACGGTTGAACTGTCGCAAAAAGGCCTTTGCCGCTTGCCGGGGCTTGTCGCTACAACGGCTATTTTGCCGGGTGCTATCGTCTGTACATCGGGTATCGGCGGTATTTATCCCCGCAACCTGTTAATCGGAACGGTCAACGAAATTGTGGATGACGAGGCCGACATATCTTTTTATGCAGTTATAAAGCCCGGGGTTGAAGTCGTTGATCTCGCGGATGTCTTTATAGTGGTTTCCTTCGAAGGGCAGATCATCGAAACCCTTACGGGGGAATAGATATGAGCCAGCGCTTTGAAAACAAAAACATTTATATCCGCCGTGCGCTTTATGCACTCATCATCATGATGGCCGCCATGCTACAGAATACACAGGGGTTATTTCCGGAAATATTCGGTGTTCGTGCTATGCTGCTCATCCCTGCTGTTGTCTGCATCGGGATGCACGAGAGGGATATTGCCGGGCTTTTTTTTGGTCTTTTTGCGGGGACACTGTGGGACGCGTTTTCCGCAGGGCCGCCCAACTTCAATGCAATGATGCTCACCGCTGTCGGGTATTTTTGTGGGCTGCTCATTGGCACGATTATGCGTAATAATATTATGACCGCCCTTTTGCTGTCGCTTAGCAGTATTTTTATTTATAACACCGCGTACTGGTTTTTAGCCTATGCGGTAAAGGGTTATGACAATATATTTCGGGTATATTTGGTTTTTTATCTGCCGTCGGTACTGTATACCTTGTTGTTTATGCCGTTTTTTTATTACATTGTCAGGACTGTTAAACTTAAAACTGCCTGATATGCGCGTGTGAAAGGAAGACTATTCGCTTGAAAGTGAGAGAAAAAAAGAAAAAAGCAAGAATTACGATTACCACAAGTCTGATGGTCGGATTTTTTGTCTTGTTTGCCGCAACCCTGATAAAAATTCAGATCGTTGACGGAGAATTTTACTTGGCAAAAATTAATTCGGTTTCGGAAAAAGGGGTGCTTATGAAAGCTGCCCGTGGGGAAATTCTTGACCGCAACGGCAACCCCTTGGTGACCAACCGCCAAGGTAATTCCATTGTGTTTGAAAGCGCCTATTTTCCGCCGGCTTCGACCATCGAGCTCAGGGTGGAAATTATTGACGTTCTTATCAAGTTGTTTGAGACAAACCGAGTGCCTTGGATTGACAACTTGCCTTTGGTGGTCGGGGCAGACGGCAACATCGCTTTTGCACCGGACAGGGAAAGTGATATAGTCAAAATGAAAAGCAAAGACCTGCTCAACCTCAACGATTATGCCACCGCGCAGAACTGTTTTGATGAGTTGGTCAAACGCTATAAGCTCGAAAATTATGCTTTGCCGCAAGCGAGAAAGATAGCCTCTGTTTGTTATGAAATGAAAAGGCTGATATTCAACACGAGCAATCCCTACACTTTCGCGCAAGATGTCCCGGGGGAAATTGTTGCGCAAATAAAAGAGAACAACACCTTTTATAAGGGTGTGAATGTTGTTATTGAACCCTACAGGGAGTACGTGGACGGAACGTTAGCACCCCACATCCTTGGTATGGTCGGTGCGATAAATGCCGACGAATATGCAAAGCTTAAATCCGAAGGCTACAGCCTCAACGATGAAATCGGAAAGAACGGTATTGAAAGCGCGATGGAAAAAGAGCTGCGTGGTGTTGATGGTGTAAAGACCGTAACCACGGATAGCGCAGGGGTTCCAACGACGGAAATTACGACCCCGCCCATTCAGGGCAACACCGTGATATTGACGATTGATGCCAAGCTGCAGCTGGCGGCACAAGAGGCACTCAAAGAGCTTTTGACGGCGACAAGCACGCCTGTACCCTCAGCCGGTGCTGTGATTGTTATCAATTGTAACACGGGGGAAATACTCGCGTCCGCATCGTATCCGACGTATGATATTTCGGCTTACAGTGCAAATTACAATGAACTTTCAAAGACCAAAGGGGCACCGCTGTGGAACCGTGCCCTGCTGAGCACCTATGAAGCGGGGTCCACGATGAAGCCTTCGGTTGCCATTGCCGGGCTTGAAGAAAAGTTAATTTCGAAGACCAGTACGTTTTACTGCAGTGGAAGCTACCAATATTTGGACAGAACGTTTAAATGTGAGCAACGCCACGCAAACCGAAATGTCAACGTTGTGAACGCCATCAAGGAATCCTGCAACACTTTTTTCTATGAGCTGGGTAGAAAACTTGGTATCACCAGAATGAATCAATATCGCAGTATGCTCGGGCTTGGCCAAAAAACAGGCGTTGAACTCAACGAAGCCGCGGGCAATATGGATAGCCCGGAATACAGGGCGTCGATTAACCAACCTTGGCGCGACGGTTATACCATTCAATCCGCTGTGGGTCAGGCAAACAACCTGTTTACACCTGTGCAGTTGGCAAATTATTGCGCGGCCATCGCCAACGGCGGCACCTTGTATCAACCCCACTTTGTCAGGAGCGTGAGAACCTACGATTACACCGGTACCGTGTTGGATAAAGAGACGGTTATCAAGTGGGAAACGGGTTTCAGTAAAAACACGATTGACATCGTCAAAGAGGGTATGTTACGTGTGGGCACCGAAGGCTATTGCCGAAGTGCCTTTGCCAATCTGCCGGTCACGGCCGCGGCAAAAACCGGAACATCCCAGGTGATTCGGGAAATTAACGGCGTATCACAAAAAATCAACAACGGCTTGTTAATCAGTTATGCACCCGGTGATAAGCCGGAAATTGCGGTTGCGCTGGTGGCGGAAGGTTTCCTCAGCGGAACGCGGGCGGCCCCTATCACTGCAAGGATTTATGACTATTATTTTTCAAATACCGGTAAAGCGGCATCGCCGCAAACGGAAAACATTCTGCTTGGCTAGTGAAACGCTTATGTGGTGGAACAAGTGACGGGAAGGGTGAAAAGCAATCTTGGCAAAAAAAATTGTTGTAGCATCCGGAAAAGGCGGCGTGGGCAAATCGACTTTGGTGGCCGGGCTTAGCGGCGCGCTAACAGGCTTGGGTAAGAGTGTGCTTGTCATTGATTGTGACATCGGTTTGCGCAGCTTGGATTTAATGCTCGGCGTGCGGGATAAGGTGGTCTTTGATTGGGGCGACCTGATTCTTTACCGTTGCGAGCCCCAACAAGCCATGCTAAAAACAGACGGCCCCCTACTGCTTGCAGCTCCCTTGTCCTGTAACGATGCCTTCACGAGGGAAAACTTTAGGGGTTTGGTAAAGAGCTTTGAACAATATTTCGATTATATTCTTATCGATGCGCCCGCCGGGATATCCGGCGGATTTCGCCTTGCGGTGGGCGCGGCGGATGCAGGCATCATTGTCGCCACACCCGATGAAGTTTGTGTGCGCGGGGGCGGTATTGCCGCGGACGAGATGATCGCCATGGGTGTCTTTAACCCCAGGCTGGTTATCAACCGTTTCAGTAAAAAAGGGGTAGTGCGCGATCGGCTGTTAAATATTGATGATGTTATCGATGCTGCCGGCGTTCAGCTTATCGGTGTTGTGCCGGAGGATGGCGAGATTGCTTTTTGTGCCACGACGGGCAGGCCGCTTCCCAAAAACACGCCCGCGGGACGCGCCTATAATAGAATTGCCCGAAGACTGGAAGGGGAAAATCTGCCCTTAAAACTGTAGCGTGATCAAATATCAAATAAAATGGACCAAGACCGGAGGTGGTGTGTTATGCCTCAATCAAAAACAATAGCAGCTATCGCCACTGCCCAGGCCGCGGGGGGCATTGGCATCGTGCGTATTTCCGGAGACGAGGCCTTGAGGGTTGCCGATAAGGTGTTTAAAGCATCAAAAGGTCTGCTTTTGAGCCAATCAGAAGGGTACCGTGCCTACCATGGCAAGGTTTGGGACAAGGGAAAGGCTGTAGACGAGGCGGTTTGCCTCGTTTTTCGTGCGCCCCACAGCTACACTGGCGAAGATGTGGTAGAAATTTCTTGCCACGGCGGACTTTTTATTATGCGTCGGGTTTTGCAGGCGGTTCTAAGTGCGGGGGCAGTCCCTGCACAAGCAGGCGAATTCACGCGGCGGGCCTTCTGCAACGGGAAAATCGATTTGGATCAAGCCGAGGCGGTCATGGCTTTGATCTCGGCCCAAGGCGAACAGGCGGCCATTGCGGCATTGGCTTCACTCGAAGGGAATCTCGGCAAAAAAATTCATGCCTGTGCTAAACCGCTCATCCGTGCGGCGGCGTTGCTGTCGGCATGGGTAGATTACCCCGATGAGGATATTGAAGAAATAGAATCGGAACATTTAGAGGCATTGTTTATTAGGATAAAAATACAGCTCGTAGACTTGCTTGAAAATTATGATGTCGGTCAAGCGGCAACGCGAGGTGTGGAAACGGCTATTGTGGGGCGCCCCAATGTCGGTAAATCTACATTGATGAACCTTTTAACCGGCTATGAGCGCTCCATTGTAACCGAATACGCCGGGACGACACGGGATACGGTGGAGGAAACAGTGGTGGTCGGTGGGCTTACCCTCCACCTTGCCGATACTGCCGGTATACGTATAACCGACAATCCGGTTGAGCACATCGGCGTGGAACGTGCGATGAAAAAACTCGCGCGCGCACAACTGGTGCTCGCAGTGTTTGATGGGTCCGACCCGCTGACGGGGGAAGACAAGCAATTGCTCGAACAGTGCAAAGGCAAACGAACAATTGCGGTGATCAACAAAACTGACCTGCCGCGGGCCATCGACCTTGCTTATATCAACAGCATCGCCGCGAAGACTGTAGAAATATCGGCAACGAGCGGGGAAGGCATTGAAAAGTTGACCCGGGCAGTTGCGAAACTGCTTGGTACCGAAGATTTTGACCCCGGCAGCGCTATGCTCGCCAACGAAAGGCAAAGGCTCTGCTGCAAACGGGCAGTCGGTTGGTTGGATGAAGCTTTAAAAACACTGGAGCTTGGGCACACGTTGGATGCAACGGGGGTTTGTTTGGATGCGGCTATCGAAGCCCTGCTTGAATTAACCGGCGAAAAAGCCGGCGAAGCGGTGATAAACGAAATATTCAGCAGTTTTTGTGTTGGCAAATAGTTTTGGAGGACAAGTGAGATAAATGGAACACGTTGCAAAACATTATCAAGTAATCGTTGTCGGCGGCGGGCACGCAGGGATAGAAGCGGGCTTGGCGGCGGCGCGCCTGGGTTGCAGTGTTGCGGCCTTTACCATAAACCTCGACTGGATCGGTAATTTGGCTTGTAATCCGTCCATCGGCGGTACGTCTAAGGGACATTTGGTTCGAGAAATCGATGCACTCGGGGGAGAAATGGCAAAGGCGGCCGATGCAAATACCATTCAAAGCCGTATGTTGAACCTTGGCAAGGGGCCCGCTGTGCATAGCTTGCGCGCGCAAATCGATCGACGAACATACTCTATCCGCATGAAACATGCCTTGGAATTACAGGAGAATTTGGATCTTGTCCAGACGGAAATAACACAACTAAGTCAAACACAAGATGGCGGTTGGCAAGTTAAAACAAGACTAAAAACAACCTATACCGCAAACTGTGTTATTTTAGCCACCGGTACTTTTCTGGCGGGTAAAATTTATGTGGGGGATGTATCCTACGCAAGCGGGCCCGACGGTATGTTCCCGGCAGATGAGCTTGCGGTGTCGCTCAAAGCCCTCGGTTTACCCATGCGTCGTTTTAAAACAGGGACACCCTCACGTGTAAACCGCAGAAGTGTCGATAATTCTAAATTAGAACCACAACCCGGTGATGAAAAAATTATATCGTTCTCCTTTGATAACGATATTCCAATAAAGAATAACGAGCTGTGTTATATTACCTATACCAACGAACAAACAAAAAAGGTGGTTATGGCTAATATTCACCGTTCGCCCCTCTACGGCGGCAAAATTGATGGTGTCGGCCCCCGTTATTGCCCAAGTCTGGAGGATAAGTTTGTCCGATTTGGGGAAAAGGAGAGGCATCAGGTCTTTATTGAGCCGTGCGGAACGGATACGGAAGAATTATATCTGCAAGGGTTATCCTCTTCGTTGCCGGAAGATGTGCAGATAGCTTTTTTGCAAACGATCCCCGGTTTGGAGCACGCTCAGGTCATGCGTATCGGCTACGCCATAGAATATGAGTGCGTTGACCCGCTTGCGCTTCGCCCAACACTCGAGTTTATGGATTACGAGGGGCTTTTCGGTGCCGGTCAGTTTAATGGGTCCAGTGGATATGAGGAAGCGGCGGCGCAAGGCTTGGTTGCCGGTATCAATGCGGCAAAAAAGGTGAAGAGGGACAAACTGTTGGTTTTGGATCGCGCAAGCTCCTATATCGGTACCTTGATAGATGACCTTGTCACCAAAGGATGTTCCGACCCATATAGGATGATGACGTCACGCTCCGAGTATAGATTAATTCTGCGGCAAGACAATGCTGACCGTCGATTGACCGAAATTGGGTATCAAGTCGGTCTGATATCCGGTGAACGCTATCATAAATTTTTGAATAAAGTGAAGTTGATAGAGCAGGAACGTGAAAGAGTGCGAAAAGAAGTGATTGCCCCATCGGAGGCACTCAATGCCCTACTTGTTTCACGTGAAACATCACCGATTGAAACCGGTATTCGCCTTGAGGATTTGTTTCGCAGACCCCAACTCAATTACGAGGCACTCAAAGCATTTGACAAAAATCGCCCCGACTTGGCAGATGATATATTCGAGCAAGTCGAAATCGATATCAAATACGAAGGTTATATCAAACGCCAACAAGCACAAATAGACGAAATGCGCCGCTTAGAAGTAAGACCCCTTGATGAAAACCTGGATTACCAAGCAATAAGCGGCTTGCGACTGGAAGCAAAAGAAAAACTCCTTAAAATAAGACCCCTAAACGTAGGCCAAGCATCCCGAATCTCAGGCGTCAGCCCCGCAGACATTTCCGTTTTGCTTATTTGGCTTGAGAAGGAACGGGTGAACAGTAAACGTTAGACCGCTGATCTAAAACAAATCTATAAAAAAGTCTTCCTATTTGGAAGGCTTTTTCGTTCGCGTATTTGTAGGGAACGACCCCTGTGTCGTTCCGATGGCGAGAGACCTCTGTGTCTGTGCGCAGACACCTCTCCTGTTGCAGGAGAGGCAAGGAAGAGGGCTTTTTTAGGCTCCTTTTCCAAAGGAGCTGTCACCGCAGTGACTGAGGATTAAACCTTCAAGGCAGACGCCGGTTTGCACGGGAAATGTTTCACGTGAAACATTCTCTCTAAAACATGCAGATTTTTCTTTGATTATTCCCCTTTCTATGATATAATCCCAACAAGAGAGACATATTGCCATCTAACTGAACCAAAAGGAGAGAAAAGCGTGGGAAAAACAGTAGCCATCGTCAATCAAAAGGGCGGTGTTGGCAAAACCACCACCGCCGTAAACTTAGCCGCCGCTTTGGGGTCGAAGGGGTATAAAGTTCTGCTTGCCGATATTGACCCCCAAGGCAACTCCACAAGCGGAATGGGCATAAACAAGCGAGAACTCAAAAAATCCGTCTATGACGTGCTGATTAACAGTGCTCCAATAGAGCAAGTTATTCTTCAAAGTGAGTTTCAAAACGTGTGGATTTTACCGTCGAGCATGAACCTTGCCGGGGCAGAATTAGAGCTCAGCGGCTTAGACAGACGCGAATCCCGCCTGAAAATCGCTTTAGCACCCGTGAAAAACAGTTTTGACTTTATATTTTTGGATTGTCCGCCGTCGCTCGGACTCATTACCTTAAACTCTTTATGCGCTGCGGACACCTTTTTTGTGCCGATTCAGTGCGAGTTTTATGCCTTGGAAGGGCTGTCGCAGCTCATTTCGACCGTCAGGCAAGTAAAAAGGATGTACAACCCCCTCATTGAATTGGAGGGTGTTCTCTTTACCATGTTCGACGGGCGGCTCAATTTGACCAATCAGGTGGTGGCCGACGCAAAAAGATTTTTCCCGAAAAAGGTATATTCGGCAGTTATCCCCCGCAATGTCAGGCTTTCCGAGGCGCCGAGCTTTGGTCAGCCCGTTATGTATTACGATAAAAGCTCCAAGGGCAGCCAGTCTTATGATGCGGTTGCAGAGGAATTTTTAAGAATGAACGGCAAGAAATAGACTAGACAGAGTAAATCAGACGAAAGGGTGAACACGATGGCAGCGAAAAAAGGTGGTCTGGGGCGTGGGTTGGATGCTTTGTTTGCAGATAACGCTGTGGAAGACGGCGGTTCTTCCGGCGCAGTCAAACTTAAACTGATGGATATTGAACCAAACAGGGACCAGCCGCGCAAAAACTTTGATGAGGATGCCCTGAGTGAATTGGCACAAAGTATAGCCGAACACGGCATTATTCAGCCGATACTGGTGCGCCCCCTCGCGGACGGCGGCTATCAGCTGGTAGCCGGTGAGCGACGGTGGCGGGCGGCAAGGCTTGCGGGCCTAACGGAAGTCCCCGTGGTTATACGGGAATTGACCGAGGATGAGGTCATCGTGCTGTCCCTGATAGAAAATCTACAGCGCGAAGACTTAAATCCGATTGAGGAAGCGATGGGCTTTCAAAAATTGATGGAAACCTTCCATGTGTCGCAAGAACAAGCGGCGGAAAAAGCAGGCAAATCGAGGCCCGCAATTGCAAATTCCCTGCGGCTGCTCAAATTACCGGCCCCCATCATCGATTATGTATCGCAAGGCAAAATTTCAGCCGGTCACGGTCGTTCTCTTCTGGCTTTTGAAGAGGAAGAGGATATGCTTGAAACGGCAAAGCTGATTATTCGTAAAGGGATATCTGTGCGAGAGGTCGAGCGACTGGCCAAAGCGGCAGCTAGGAACAAATCAAAAAAAAGCAAAGAGAAAGCGCGCCGTGAACCCTATTTCGACGAGGTTGAACTGGCCTTAACAAACGCTCTGGGGCGCAAAGTCAAAGTCACCCTACAAAGCGGCAAGGCATCCGGCACGCTGGAAATTGATTTTAATGATAAAGACGATTTGACAGCCTTAGCGCGAGCCCTTCACGCATTTGAAGATTAACCTATGATTCGTAATTAGAATAAAAATAGGAACCCCATATAAAATGAATTCGTAAGGAGAATAATTATGCTCGACATCAAATTAATAAGAGATAATCCGGACAAAGTGAAGGTAGCCATGCGCTCACGCAATAAAGATATGGACGCGCTCGTTGACGAGGTGCTGGCAATCGATGTCAAGCGGCGGGAATTGATGACTGCCACGGACGATATGAAGCGCGAGCAAAACACCGCAAGCCGTGATATTCCGCGGATAAAGAAGGAAGGCGGCGATATCGGCGTCATTATGACCAAAATGAATAAGATAAAAGAGAGCATAAAGAACAACGATGCCACCCTTGCAGAGCTTGAGAGCAAGCAACAGCTTATTATGTTTGAGTTCCCCAATCTTCCGCACGAAAGCGTGCCTGTGGGTAAGGACGAAAGTGAAAATATAGAAGTACGCCGTTGGGGTGAGCCTAGAGTGTTCGATTTTGATGCCAAACCACACTGGGAGTTGGGGGCAACCCTTGGTATTTTAGACCCGGAAACAGCCGCAAAAGTGACCGGTGCGCGTTTTCACTTTTACAAAGGAGCCGGGGCAAAACTGGAGCGTGCGATTGTCAACTTTTTTCTCAATACCCACGGTGACAACGGTTATATGGAAATTTTCCCACCGTTTATGGTCAACCGCGCATCCATGACCGCTACGGGTCAGTTGCCGAAGTTCGAAGAGGATGCCTTTAAAACCAACAACGATTACTTTTTAATACCGACTGCCGAGGTACCCGTAACCAATATGCATCGGGACGAAATCTTGGACGGGGCTTTACTGCCTATCAAGTATTGCGCGTATTCCGCTTGCTTCCGCGCGGAGGCGGGCAGCGCCGGTAGGGACACACGCGGGCTTATCCGTCAGCATCAATTCAACAAAGTTGAACTGGTTAAATTCGCCCTGCCCGAGTCCTCTTATGACGAATTAGAGAGCCTGACCCGTGACGCGGAAAGGGTTTTGCAACTTTTGGGGCTACCGTATCGGGTTGTTGCACTGAGCACGGGTGACCTTGGGTTCTCATCCGCTAAAACATATGATATTGAAGTTTGGATGCCTTCCTACGGGCGGTATGTGGAAATTTCATCTTGCTCAAACTTTGAAGACTTTCAAGCGCGCCGCGCTGCGATTCGCTTTAAAGGGGACAAAAAAGACAAGGCCCGCCTTGTGCATACGCTTAACGGTTCCGGCGTGGCCGCCGGGCGCACCACCGCCGCGATTTTGGAAAACTGTCAAAACGCCGATGGCAGTGTGACGGTTCCTAAAGTGTTGCAAAGCTTCATGGCGCTTGACATTATCCGCTAATTCTGACCAAGAGCCCGACATTTATCCGAATTTTTTTTGATGGAGGAGAAGGGTGTTAAAAAAATCTCTGACAGTTAAAACAAACGGCACAGGCCATGCCGCGAATGTAATACAAGGGGACGGCTGGCGAATTACCGTTATTACGCCTCGCCTTTTTCGCGTTGAAACGCAAGAGGACAGCCTTTTTGAAGACAGCCCGACCCAAAGCATCTGGTACCGCAATTTGGGCCCGGTGGATTATGATGTCTTTGAAGACGACAAGGAGCTGATTGTCGTCACCGAAGCCTTGGAATTTGTATTTGACAAGTCAAAAAACAAAGCGAAATTTGTAAAATTCCAGCAAACCGGGCTGAGTGTGAAATGTGATAACAAAAAGAACCTAAAAGGCACCAGAAGAACGCTGGATAACACCTTTGGTCCGGTCAAACTCGGTGACGGTTTGCTCGCCCAAGACGGTGTTGCCGTTTATGACGACAGCAAGTCGCTTTTGATTGCGGACACAGGGGAAATAATCCCGCGCGCTAACAAAGGGTACGACCTGTATGTGTTTGCCTACGGCAGGGACTATCGGCAGTGCATTCGTGATTTTTATTTAATCGCCGGCCCTGTTCCCCTGGTACCCCGCTATGCCTTGGGTGTGTGGTGGAGCCGTTACAGGGCCTACACCCAGCGCGAGTATTTGGCCCTGATGCAGCAGTTTGAGGATGAGGATATTCCGATTACCGTTGCGACAGTCGATATGGACTGGCACTGGACGGATTTGAACGCCCGTTTCGGCACAAAGTACCGCGCCAAGCCCATGATGGACAACCCCTGTACAGGTGGCTGGACAGGCTTTAGTTGGAATACGGATTTATTCCCGGATTACCGCAGTTTTTTGGAGCAGTTACATGCAAAAAATCTCAAAGTAACGCTTAATCTGCACCCGGCTGACGGTATTCGTTTTTTTGAAACGATGTACGAGGAAATGGCTCAGCGCATGGGGATTGACCCCGCCACAAAACAGGCCATTTCTTTTTCCGCCGGCAACACAGAGTTTTGGAACAATTATTTCGATGTGGTGCTCAAACCCTACGAAAATGACGGTGTCGATTTTTGGTGGATTGACTGGCAACAGGGCAAAAAATCAAATGTAAAAGGGCTTGACCCGCTTTGGGCGCTCAACCACTATCACTTTTTGGACAATGCCGAAGACGGACGTCTTCCCTTGATTCTATCAAGGTACGCGGGGGCGGGTAGCCATCGCTATCCCTTGGGTTTTTCCGGCGATGCCATGATCAACTGGGGCGTACTTGGTTTTCAGCCGTATTTTACATCCACCGCATCGAACATCGGCTATACCTGGTGGAGTCACGACATCGGTGGGCACTACCTTGGCAAACGAGACGATGAATTGTAC
The DNA here is from genome assembly GCA_964568955.1 of uncultured Eubacteriales bacterium. Classification (GTDB taxonomy): domain Bacteria; phylum Bacillota; class Clostridia; order Oscillospirales; family Acutalibacteraceae; genus UBA1447. The sequence goes on from CAZMSM010000035.1 coordinate 21,011, forward strand.
GCCCGTTGGCTGCAATACGGTGTTTTTTCACCGGTGATGCGCTTACATTCCACAACAAGCGACCTGCTCGGCAAGGAACCCTGGCATTACCCTGCACCCATTGGTGAAATAGCCAAACAACAGCTGATTTTTAGGCACAAACTCATCCCATACCTCTACACAATGAACTTCAGGACCCACAGAAAAGGGCTGGCGCTGGTTGAACCGGTGTATTACACTTACCCCGAAAACCCCGATAGTTATAAAATAAAAAATGCATATATGTTCGGCAGTCGCTTGCTGGTTACGCCCATAACCACCAAGACGGATAAAAAGCTGAACCTAGCAAGCGTGCGGGCATGGATACCGCCGGGGCGCTGGACGGACATTTTTACGGGCGAAATTTATAAGGGTGAGGGCTTTATGACGCTTTACAGGGATATGGCGTCTATACCGGTTTTGGCAAAGCAAGGTTCGGTCATCCCATTATCGGCTGATGAAGGCAACACCACTGAAAACCCTGTAAACCTGCTGCTTTGGGTCTTCCGTGGCAATGGCAGTTTTGAGCTGTACGAGGACAGCGGGCGCGTTGATTATGATAACACCAACGCACGGACAAAGTTTGAAGTAAGCGAAGCGGAAATTTTAACCTTAACCATACACCCGGCAACGGGTGACCCCAATGTTTTACCCCCGGCAAGAAATTATTCGATTGTCTTTAAAGACATCGTCAAGGTAGAAGCACTGCGGGTATTGGTCAACAATAAATTGAGTGAAGATTTTATTTGCGAAGGGGATAATCCCGGAGAAAAACCCTTTGAAATCGAGCTGAAAAATGTCAGCGCAGGTGCCGCCATTCGCATAGAGATTACCGGCTATCAAATCAAAGAAAATCCCCCCGTAAAAGAAAAAATCATCGATATTTTTTCACGCTGGCAAGCAGGGAATTTCCACAAAGCATTGTTTTACAATCGGGTCCGACTTATAGAAGAAGAACACATCTGCCGAAGGAAAATAAAAAGAATGTTACTGCCGCGAAGCGTAAAAAAAGCATTGCTCAACTGTTTTGAAAAAGACGAAAAACCGACATCGTCGGCAATAAAATAAAACAGAATAAAGGGAGTGTAGTTTTGATTAACAAAATACTCGACATGTTTGCCTATCGCGAAAAGGTGATGTTGACGAGGCTTGGGTCTGCCTTGCGTAATTTGTTTTTTAGCGGCGGCAAGCTTTCAATTGTCCGTATAATTGCTTCCCTTGTCCTAATCGCAGAGCTTCTCGGTGCATTGATATTCGGCTTGCCGCAAACCCCACGCGGGCAGAAAATTGACCTGTCCGAGTGGGATCTTGTATGGGCAGATGAGTTTAACGGCAGCGTGCTCGACCAAAGCAAGTGGTTAAACTGGTACACCAACGAACCCCGCAGGGGCGGGTACTGGGATAAAGATCAGATTATCGTTGAGGACGGATTCCTGAAAATTCGAACAGAATATCGGGAAGATGTGCCCGGCAAAGCCGGCTGGTATTCCGGTGAAGTGGAGACAAAAGGGCTTTACGAAAAAAAGTATGGCTACTTTGAATGCCGATGTATTTGCCCGGGCGGCATTGGTCTTTGGGCGGCGTTTTGGACACTTGGGG
>CAZMSM010000036.1:0-22336 GCA_964568955.1 uncultured Eubacteriales bacterium
GTACTTTTAGCGGAATTGAACCGTTCTTGTCGTTCTTGCACATGCGGTTGACAAGAAAGACAAGAATGTGTTAGAATGGTGCAAGAACGTGAAGGGAAAGAAGGTGTTCCCGTTGATTGAGAACGCAAGGCTTGAATTTAAGAGAGAATATTCTGATGATATCCGCAAAACCGTAATAGCCTTTGCGAACACAGACGGTGGCGTTATTCGTATTGGCATTTCCGACGACGGCACAGCTTTTGGAATAAAAGACACGGACGGTGACATGACAAGGCTTACCAATATGCTGCGCGACTCTGTCAAGCCCGATGTAACGATGTTTGTTTCTTATGAAGTTGAAAGGGTTGACGAAAAGAATATCCTTAAAGTGACCGTTCAAAAAGGTACTTCAAGCCCTTATTATATCGCCGGTAAAGGTATCCGTCCCGAGGGCGTGTATGTCAGGCAAGGTGCTTCAAGCGTTCCCGCAACCGAATCGGCAATCATTAGGATGATAAAAGAAACCGATGGTGAAAAATACGAAGATGTAAGGTCACGCAATCAGGAGCTAACTTTTGTCGAAGCTGAAAAAGAATTTGCAAAAAGAGGCGTCCCCTTTGGAGAAGCACAGCAAAAATCATTGAAGATAATTTCCACCAACGGTGTATATACCAATTTGGGGCTGATTCTTTCGGATCAATGTCCCCATACTGTAAAAATTGCTGTTTTTGAAGGTTTGGAAAAATCTGTTTTTAAGGACAGGCGTGAATTTGATGGCTCACTTATAAAGCAATTAAACGATGTATACGAATACATTGAGATGTACAACCGTACTAAAGCGGAGTTTTCCGGGCTTCACCGCATTGATAGCCGCGATTACCCAACCGAGGCTATCAGAGAAGCACTGCTCAACTCGCTTGTACATCGCGACTATGCTTACAGTGCAAGCACTTTAATCAGCATATTCGACAACCGAATCGAATTTGTATCAATCGGTGGTTTGGTCAAAGGTATGTCGTACGACGATATTATGTTAGGCATTTCCATAACGAGAAATATTAACCTGGCAAATATTTTTTACCGGTTAAAATTGATAGAAGCTTACGGAACAGGAATTGCAAACATATTCAGAAGCTATACAAACAGCATCGCAAAGCCTGAAATTGAAGTGAGCGACAATGCTTTTAAAATCACTTTGCCAAATGTTAATACCACAATAAACAAACATGAACTTCCAACGACACAAAAGATAGTGATTGATTTGTTTAAAAACCAACCGTCAATCATTAGAAAAGATGTTGAGGCTGCCCTTGGTGTTTCGCAAACATTTGCAAACAGAATCTTGAGAGAAATGATTGAACAAAACCTAATTGAAACAAGCGGACAAGGCAAAAACACAAAATATATAATGAAATCGCAAGAGTAAGCACCCCCTTGTAGGGCAATGGCTCTGCTGTTGCCGGTCTCACGCCAGCTGTGCGGAACGCCGTTTTGCAATATAAAAAAGTGTTTTAAAAGAATGTTATTAAAAATTGGAGGTTAAAATGATGAAAAACAAGTGGGTGTCCTTCTTCTTATGCCTGTTCCTTGGTCTGTTTGGGGCGCATAAATTTTATGAGGGTAAAGTACTTTTAGGTGTATTATATATTTTCACAGCAGGATTAGCAGGAATCGGCATCGCGTTCGATTTAATTGTTCTGCTGTTTAAACCAAACCCATACTATCCATAAGTTTGACAATTGAACAAAAATAATTTTCAATAATCAAAAGTACAAGGTTTGATCACACTCTCTATTTATTAGTAACACCATATTCAGCACAAGAGAAGAAATTTAATCTTAGACATCCCTACTTCCCAAACCAAACCGAAAAACTCGCCTCACCACCGTTGATAAAACCCTCTATTGTCTTCGTATCTTTTAAAAACTTGATATCATTTATTTTATCATACCGATGTTCAAAAAGAACTTCTCCATCATAAGCCACGGTCACTTTGTTGTTTTCTACTGTAACAAGGGGGTCGCTGCTTGTTAACAGCGAAGCGGCTTCTTCAACCGGGAAGTTTGTAATCTTGCCGTCGACCATTTTAATTTCTCGGGGGATGGTCAGGGCGCCGGCGTAGTCCACACCTTCGGTCGGTTTTTTATTCCAGCTGAACAGCCAGCCAATCACGATGCGCCGCCCTTTGTCGTCCAAAAATGTCTGCGGGGCGTAAAACTCCGGTCCGGCTTCCGGGCGATGTTCCGAAATCGGGGTAAAGTTTTCCCCGTCAAAGTCGCCATACAGCATGGCCATGGCGTGTGTTTTTACCCCGCCTTGCGAAAATATCAAAAGGTATTTGTCGTGGAAGGGGAAAAAATCGGGGCATTCAAAAACCGATCCGTAATCTTTGTTTTCATAGAGCACGCCTTTGTAATCCCAGTCAAATAAATTCTCTGACTTGTACATTAATACCTTGCCGGTGTCGTCCTTACCGGAGCCGATAACCATCACATACTCATCGCCGATTTTCGTCACCTTAGGGTCACGGAAATTCCTGCTGCCGTCCACGGGAAAATGCGGGATAATCGGATTCTTCTCATATTTGACGAAATGAATGCCATCGTCACTCACGGCCATCGACTGCGTTTGACCAAGTTCATCCGAAACAGAGGTGTAAAACAGGTAGAGCTTATCGTCCTTGACCACGGCGCTACCGGACCAACAGCCTTTGTCCTCTTCATAGGGTTTGTCCGGGTAAAGAGCGATCGGCAATTCCTCCCAGTGAATCAGGTCATCGCTGACGGCGTGACCCCAGTGCATCGGTCCCCACACCGGGGCGTGTGGAAAGTGCTGAAAAAACGCATGGTACTTCCCTGTGAAATACACCAAGCCGTTCGGGTCGTTTATCCAGCCTTTTTTGGGTTCAAAGTGATATTTGAGTCTTTGGGGCATAACAAGTTCTCCTTTTAACCGTTTGTGTTGCGGTTGTGTGTTTTTTATGCTAATTTTAACACCCGCCGTCCCCAAAGGCAAGGTTTGCACGATATTCTTGTGACAACTCTTGTGACAATCTTTCTTATTTTTCTTATTCATTCGTGACTTTTAGTCGACCGGTGTACCGGCAGAACGTACCGACTAAAAGCGCCGTCTCACTTCACATTCGATGAGACGGCGCTTTTTTTATTGTTTTTCGCTTTTAGTGGGGCGTTTGTATTGTTATAACCGGTAGGGGGCTGCCAACCAAAAGCCATTCGCTCCACTGGTCAAAGGTTATTCCTTTTACAGTGCTTAGGGTGCTTCCTATGTTTTCCGACTTTATATCAAGCTTATCGGCAAGGTTTTCTTTAAAAATTTCTTTGGGCAAGATTTCTTTCTCTAGTGTTGCTTTGGGCACAGGGAATTTTATGTATTTGAAATATTTATACTTCGCATACTTCGTGGCATACTGTTGCCACGTGTAGTACCTGATGCGAACCATTTTATTTACACTTTCGTAAACAGTAAAACCACTTTCGTCTTTTTGTACAAGGATTTGAGAATGCCTGTTGCGTCCGTTTGAATCGCCGCCCTTGATATTGTCGGCCACTCTTATGTTTGCACCAATAGGGATCTGTTCAACAAACAGCTTGGTATTTTTTGCTGTAATCGCTCTGTCTTTGCCCGTGGGGACATCGCGTAAAAAGTCATCCTCAGTGCCCCGGTAGCAAGTGAGCGTTTGTCCCCATATTTTTTTGTAGACCATTGCGGCAAATGCCCAACACTTGTCTTCGCCGTATGAACGCCCGCCGTCCGGGTGTTTTTTGAGAGGGAGTGTCACGCCTTCCACTTGATAAGTTCCCGCCGCTTGCGCAGTGAGGGAAAAAGCGGATAACACTGCAAAAGCAAGTGTAAAAACCAATAAAATCGATACGAATCTTTTAATAAATATTTGTCCCTTCAACTCCGTTCATTTGAAAATTTTATCTGCAAATTGTGTTCCTGTTTTTGCAAAATTTCCAACATAATAGCATATGTTTTGTAAGATTGCAAGCAAAATTTTCCATATATTGTGTATTCGCACCATTACTTGCCGCTCAACCTACAAAATAAGGGCTATAAAAGTCCTCTTTAACCCGGGGAAACTTCGCTTTTGGGCATATAAAAAAGCACCTGCCGAACATAACAGCAAGTGCTTTTCCGAATGTTTTAATGTTTTAACCCTTATGATAAAGGAGCCAGAGACTGTGCGCCGTCCGATTGCATAAATTGTGGATACGCCGGGTTGCTCGTAACTTTTGCTTGGCCGTCAAAGGCAAGTATCCAGAAAAGAAAATCCGATTGTTCCGAGCCAAAACGGCACCCGATGTGCGGACTATCTTTTATAAGCCATGTTGATTGGGGGAAAACACAAGTTGAAGCATCAATTGCGCCGTCGCTTGACAGGTATTCGGAACCGCTGTTTATGATATCCTCGCCCAATGTTTCGCCATGGTTTGCGATAGTTGCTCCGCCGGACATGTACTTTGTTTCAAGCGTTCCGTCACCATATAACGAAGCGCCGGGGTAAACGGGAATTAAAGGAAAGTTGTAAGAGGCAATAACGGATATTTGTACCCCATTTTCCACCGCTTCATTTAACAGGGCATCCCGGTTGGCCATCATCGCTTGCAGCTGTCTTGTTTTCGCAATAAAGGCTGCGTTTTCCTCTTCCCTTCCGCTAAACATGAAATTGATACACGCATCGTACTCTTCGGGCTGCACGAGGGCCCAAAATGGCAGTATATAGCCAAAGCAGTCTTTCAATAAATCGTCAAACACGGTTTGTTTGTAACGGTCAATTAAGCCGTTTGCGACAGTTGAAAGCATTTTAAAGACGCCTAAAGACTTGAGCGTTTTAAACATACCCGATAAAAAAGCGTTTTGCCCAAGATTTACATCGACAAACCTGTAAAGAGCATCGGAATCAATCTCAACCTCGCCACGGAACAGGTCTGTGACCACTTGCGTTCCATGGAAAGTGGAGGAGACAAAAACACATTTGTTCAATTTATCGTACCCATATTTTGTCAAATAGCCGACTGTCATCACGCCGCCCATACTTGTGCAGACAAGGTTGACCTTTGAATAACCGGTGGTGGCGATGGCATCATCAACCGCCGCCGCAATTTCGTCCGCCACATCAAGCGGGTTGGTCCGCCAATCATATATGACAAAATAAGCGTTTTCCCCACCATAAAGCTCGGCGGCTCTTTTGGCAATACCGCTTTCATTGTCGTTGCCTAAATTTAAGTTTGCATGGGTACTTATGGCATTTGGGTACTTATGAACGCTCACGGGGTATATCGACGCACCCGTGTTATCGCAAGCAATATTGCCCAAAAGACTGCGGGCGTAGTCTACCCCTTTGTCCACCACGGCATCAAAGCTCCCGTTTACTATGCCGGCACCCCCCGCAACAAGTACGGTTTTTAGAATCCCTTTAGTGGTGATGGATTCAATAGCCGGGCGTTCGTTTTCAGTGCCTATGTCCGCCACCAAACCGGTAAAATCCATCCCGGCAACCACAATGAGAGGGCGCTCTCCACCCGTAAATGTATACGCACCACCATCGGCGGCAGCCCGGGGAACAGGCAAACAAGACACGATAAGCGCGGAACACAGGCAAAGACTGAGAATTCGTTTTTTCATGATATATATTCCCTCCCACAAAAACTTCTTTTCCATTCTATCAATTAGGCCAAGAGAACGCAAGATAAACAAGAGAAAAAAATAGATTTTAGTATAAAAAAAACAATTTGTTATTGCAATTTATGAAAATAGTGGTATTATAAAATTAAGCATTTAAGAATGCTTATGCCGAAACGAACTGTAAAAAATATAACAGGAGGGTCACAGTATGGACATTAAGTTAAAAAAACTAAGACGATTCAACCTTATTATGGGCGCGCTTCACTTGGTACAAGGGGTTATCATGTTGTTTTTGGCGACAAGTGTTATTCAAAAAATCGCCACATTCCAACCAACGATTACGCAGTTCTTTCTGGAGTTCAATCCCGCTACCCAATCGCTTGAGACAACGAGCAAAGCCTTGTTCGAGTTGCCGTTTGGTATTTTAGTAGCCTCTTTTCTTTTAATATCCGCCATCGCACACGGCATCATCTACCTTGCAGGCGACAAGTATTTTGATGGCCTTAAAAAAGGCATCAACAAATACCGTTGGTTTGAGTATGCCCTTTCTTCTTCCATTATGATCGTCTTGATCAGCACCTTGTTTGGGATTTACGACATCGCTTCCCTTATCCTGATATTTATCGTGAATGCCACTATGAACTTGTTTGGTTTGGTTATGGAACAAGTGAATTCGGGTGTCAACAAAGGCAAAGTTAACTGGGGCCCCTTTGTTTGGGGTTCGGTCGCCGGCTTAGCGCCTTGGGTTGCGATTCTCCTCTATATGTTCGGCACGGGGAATTTGGATAAAATTCCTTGGTTCGTCTGGGCCATCGTGGGCACCTACTTTGTAGCCTTCAACACATTCCCGGTAAATATGATTCTTCAGTATAAGCGCATCGGGAAATGGAGCGACTATCTTTATGGCGAAAGAACCTATATTGTGCTAAGCCTTGTAGCAAAATCCGCTTTGGCCTGGCTTGTTCTTTTCGGAGCCATGCAACCTTCTTAATCTCAGGCAAAATCAAATACCGCTATTAAAAAAAAGACCGTCACATCAGACACTTGAATGTATCTGTTATGACGGTTTTTTATTGTTTTTTTAATCTTTACGGTGCCACATGAAACAGTCGCATAATTTCCTTTTGCGTTTCATAAACCCGCTCGGCGATAAAATCACAAAACTCCTCTGCACGGCCTTTGTTTTGATACAATCGGATGAAGTCATTATACTCTAGCCTGCATATGGGGGGGATGATGGCTAGCTGATAGCCTTTTTGAACCAACGCTAAGTTCATGAGTAGCCTTGCCGTTCTGCCGTTACCGTCTGCAAAGGGGTGGACGGTAACAAGCTTTAGATGCAACAAAGCCGCAAACTTAACCGGGTGCATTGTTGACCTTTCGGTTTGAGCCCACAGGCAAAACTCCTGCATGAGCTGCTCAATTTCGCCGGGTGCCGGGAACACGTGGTCGGTCCCGGTGACAATAACGCTGTTCTTTCGCCACAAACCGGCGTTTGCTTCGTCAATACCGCGGTAAAAAAGGCGGTGCATGTTCTTTATATCCTCAATGTCTATTCGGTCTTGCTTGATTAGTGAAAACATAAAGCCATACGCTTGGCCATGCCCCACAGCCTCCAGCGTATCCCTCAAAGGCTTACCACCGATTGTTAAGCCATCTTCAAGAATCAGCTTGGTCTCGCTGATTGTCAAGGTGTTGCCTTCGAGTGCATTTGATGACCACGTCAACCCTATCCGAAAATAGTCTTTAAGCTGCAAGAGCATATCGCCCTCAAACGGGCGCAAGGCCGACAGGGCGGCATGTGCTTTATCAATCTTTTCATATACGCTCATTTGCTTTCCCCTTTTGTGTTGCAGAATATTTTCGGGCTGAAATATGGGGTTGCCTTTTCTTGTTATGAGTATATCATTATATATGCCTGTCGACAAGTATCTGTTATACGCAATATTCTGTTAAGCAAGTGTGGGCGTTCGTGCCTAAAGTTGTCGAATTATCAATAATGCTAAAACAAGAACCGCATAAATAGTCAAAAAAACTATTCATGCGGTTTTTTCTGGTCGGGGCGACAGGACTTGAACCTGCGGCATCTTGGTCCCAAACCAAGCACTCTACCAAACTGAGCTACGCCCCGTATTCTTTTTTTATTTTTACAACGGCGCTCATTATAACGCAGTGCCGCGGCTGTTGTCAAGCCAAATTCTTGCTTTTTACAGGATGCGTGTGATATTATACGTTTGTAAGTTTTTCAAACAATGAACCGCTTTTAAGGAGACGGATCATGCTTTCCAAAAAGATGTTGTATAAATATGTGAACAAAGCTCGGACGGGCGAAATAATTTGCCTGGACTGTGCACCTTCAACCAATACGATTGCCGGTTTTTTACCCAAAGAGGTAAAGACCGACGGCACTGTTGTTGTGGCAAACAGTCAAACCAGCGGGTCGGGGAGGCTCGGCAGGAGCTTTTATTCGCCCGGCTTTGTGGGCATCTATCTTTCGTATATAAAAGTGTTGCCCAAAGACACCAAAAACCTCGGTTTGCTTACCTCTTTTACGGCACTCGCGGTGTGTGATGCCATAAAAATTGTTTGCGACATTCAGCCGGAAATCAAGTGGCCCAACGATATTCTCATTGATGACAAAAAGATATGCGGTATTTTGACAAAACTCCAAACAGACCACAAAACCAACCGCATCACACAGGCCATTATCGGTGTCGGTGTCAATGTCAACCAGGTCACGGGTGAGTTCCCTGCCGAATTAGCACAAAAGGCGGGCTCATTGAGGATGGCGCTTGGCGAACCCATTGATAGGGCGCGCTTGTGTGCGGAAATAATTGCTCAAATGGATACCCTGCTGTTTGAGAAAGATGCGCTGCATGGTGATGCCACCGCTTATGTCGAACGCCTGAGTGCGCTTTCTTGCACCATCGGCAAGTCTGTAACCGTCGCCACGCCCGATGGGGAGGAAACCGCAACGGCGATATCAATTGCCGCAGACGGCGGGTTGGTTGTGAAGACGCCCACGGGTACAAGGGTTATTCGCAGTGGGGAGATTGATGATAGCTATTGATTTTTTGTGGGAAAGCAATTGAAAAGCAATTGGGAAGCGGTGGAAAAGCGGTTGGGGAACGGTAGGGATGCAAACACTTGCTATCCGCTCGTAACCCCTATTGCTTTTCTATATGCTTTGCGTGACAAAGTCACTCTTCCCAATTGCTTTTTCAAGAGTCGGTTATGCCGGCTCTTTTTATTTGTACAGTTTTATTGGTACAGTGGGTAGCGTCCACAGATTTCGTTGACACCTGTGCGGATGGCGTCTGCGCTGTTTTCAAAATCCGTCGCCGCAAGGTAAATGAAGTCGGCGATTTTTTCCATATCGTCCTCGTTAAAGCCTCTTGATGTCACCGCAGCCGAGCCAAATCTTATGCCGCTGGTGACAAAGGGCGATTGGGGGTCGTTGGGAATCGCATTTTTGTTGGCTGTAATATACACCTCGTCCAAACGGTGCTCCAGCTCCTTGCCGGTAATGTTCAGCGAACGCAGGTCGACGAGTATCAAATGATTGTCCGTACCGCCGGAAACAAGGTTGACGCCTCTTTTCATGAGCCCGTTTGCCAAGGCTTTACAGTTTTTAAGAACGTTATTTTGGTAAAGCTTAAAATCCGGTTGCAAGGCCTCACCAAAACAGACCGCTTTGGAAGCGATGATGTGCATGAGCGGGCCACCTTGATTACCGGGGAAAATAGCTTTGTTGATGGCCGGGCCAAACTCTTCTTTGCATAAAATCAAGCCGCCACGGGGGCCACGCAAGGTTTTGTGGGTGGTTGTTGTAACAACATCCGCGAAAGGTACGGGCGACGGGTGCAGTCCCGCGGCGACAAGCCCCGCGATGTGGGCCATGTCCACCATGTACAGCGCGCCGACAGCCTTGGCGATTTTACCGATTCGTTCAAAATCAATAATGCGCGCATAGGCGGAGGCGCCTGCAACGATAAGTTTTGGCTTTATCCGCAAGGCTTGCTCTTCCATTGCATCATAGTCGATAAATCCGTCATCGTTCACGCCGTATGCTTCAAAGTTATACAGCTTGCCGCTCATGTTGACGGGGGAGCCATGTGTTAAGTGGCCGCCGTGGGCCAAGTTCATACCCATGACGGTGTCGCCCGGGTTTAACAGTGCGAAGTAGACGGCCATATTTGCCTGTGCACCGGAATGTGCCTGCACGTTGGCGAATTCTGCGCCGAAAAGCTCTTTCGCGCGGTCAATTGCCAGTGTTTCGAGAACATCCACACATTCGCATCCGCCATAGTAGCGTTTGCCGGGATAGCCCTCGGCATACTTGTTGGTAAGCACGGTGCCCATGGCCGCGAGAACAGCGGGGCTGACAAGGTTTTCCGAAGCGATAAGCTCGATATTGCGTCGTTGACGCTCCAATTCTTTTTGCATCGCTTGCCCTGCAACAGGGTCATATTTGGTGACAAAACCGATGGTATCTACCATATCCGAGTACATAACAACACCCTTCCAAAATTAATGGGAAACATAATTGAAAGTATAATATCACACGGTGCTAACGGTGTCAAACAGAAGAATATCGGTTGTTCGAATTGCGAACTTACCCCTGTCGGAGGGGCCCTGCGCGTAAAAACGCTTTACATTAACGACATTTTTATATATAATGGGCAAAAGAACCGTACGGATATATACTTTATTGACAGAGGGATTTTATGCTTCCATTTGAAGAACTGCGGCTGGAGCTTTTGGAATACAAAGAAAAGCTGGCCCATTTAAAGGCGTCGTTGGGACTTGAACAGGCGCAAAACGAAATACAAAAGCTTGAGCTTGAAAGCGCACAGCCTACTTTTTGGGAAGATTTGAATAATTCCCAAACCGTGTTGCAGCGCATCAGTTTATTGAAAAACAAGGTCGAAGCGTTTGAATCGCTCAACAGTGAGTTTGAAGATGCGCTGATGATGATTGAGCTTTCCGATGAAGAGGGTGATTTGGAACTCCTACACGACTGCAAGCACAATGTCACTAAGGTCATTGCGGAACTTGAGAAACAGACCCTAAGCACCCTGCTCAGGGGTGAGTACGACAACAACAACGCTATTATAACCTTTCACGCCGGCGCGGGCGGTACGGAGGCCCAGGACTGGGTTTCCATGCTTGTGCGCATGTACATCCACTGGAGCGACATGCATGGCTTTAAATCCGCTATGTTGGACTTTTTGGACGGTGATTCCGCAGGGCTTAAGTCCGCGGTGTTGTTGATTGAAGGTGTGAACGCCTACGGATTTTTAAAAAGCGAAAGCGGTGTGCACAGGCTTGTGCGGGTGTCACCGTTTGATTCCTCGGGGCGCAGGCATACCTCTTTTGCGTCATTGGAAGTGATGCCCGAAATTGATGACACGATTGAAGTTGAAATAAACCCCGATGATTTACAGATAGATGCTTTCCGCGCGAGCGGGGCCGGCGGCCAAAAGGTCAACAAAACCTCCTCGGCGGTGCGCATCACTCATTTGCCCACGGGAATTGTGACCACTTGCCAAGTGGAGCGCAGCCAGCATCAAAACAGGGACGTCGCCATGCGCATGCTCAAATCCAAGTTGGTGGAAATTAAAGAGAGAGAACATCTCGAAAAAATCGAAGACATCAAAGGCGACCAAAAAGAAATCGGCTGGGGCAGCCAGATTCGATCCTATGTCTTTATGCCCTACACGCTTGTCAAGGACCATCGCACGGGGTTTGAAGTCGGTAACATCAATGCGGTCATGGACGGCGAGTTGGACGGATTTATCAACGCATACTTGACGATGGAATCGTTGGAGGGAAACCAATGAATCTGATTGATATTTCAAGGGACACCATAGCGTCCCCCCTTTACCCGGGCGACCCGGTAACGGTAGTCGAGCGCGTGCGCGAAATCAGCCGCGGCGACGATTGCAACCTTTCTGCTGTTTTTTCGTGTGTCCACACCGGAACACACGCTGACGCTCCTTTGCATTTCCTTGAAGACGGGGACAGTATTGACAAGGTCCCGCCGGAAGTATATATTGGTGCGTGTACGGTCATTGAGGTCGATGAGAACCTTATAACAGGGGAATATGTAAACAGCAATTTTCCCCATCCCTGTGAAAGACTGCTTATCAAGGGAAACGGGCAGACCTTTTTTATGGACAGCGCGGCGGAAGAAACGGCGGCACTGGGTATTCGGCTCATTGGCACGGATGCAAATTCTATCGGTTATAAAGGCAACCAAATAAAACCACACAAAGCGTTCCTCGGCAAGGGTATCGCTGTTTTGGAAGGGCTGGATTTGAGTGCCGTAACACCGGGCAACTACTTTTTAATCGCTCCCCCTGTCAAATTGGGTGGCTTGGAAGGCGCGCCGGTGAGGGCTCTCTTAATAACAGACTACATTTTCTGGAGTGCACAGCAGTAACAAAACCAGTAAGCAAGCTGTAAAAACTCTTTTTATTCAATCATTTCGTTCAATTCATTTTGACTTTTGAGGTGTATCAATGAAAATAAAACGGCTTTTTGATGTTGTTTTCAGCGCCACGGCAATCGTCGCACTTTTGCCTGTTATGGGTGTTGTATGCCTGGTTATCTATATTGACGATGGCAGTCCGGTTGTTTTCAAGCAGAACAGGGTCGGCAAAAACGGTAAGCTGTTTAAAGTAAAAAAATTCCGCACGATGAAAAACGGCACCCGTAATGCGGCAACCAAAGATTTAGAGGATTCACATCGGTACATCCTGCGTTGCGGTCGCTTTATCCGCCATGCCAGCCTTGACGAACTCCCGCAACTTTTCAATATTCTTGAAGGCACCATGAGCTTTGTAGGGCCAAGGCCTTTAATTCCGGAAGAAAAGCATATGCATAACATGAGAACAGCCTATGGTGTTTACAAGGTTTGCCCGGGTATGACCGGTCTTGCACAGGTAAACGGGCGGGACATGATTACCGATGAAAGAAAAGCGGAACTCGACAAAGAGTATGTAGAAAATATGAGTTTGTTCAATGATATAAAAATTATGTTCATGACCGCTAAAGCGGTTTTGAAGGGTGAAAATGTTTACGAAGGCCGTAGCAGAGCTGCTAACGAAAATCGAGCAAAATAAAGAAATAACCCCTCTTTCGTTCAATAAGAAAAAAGCCGATTAAAATCGGCTTTTTAGTAAGTATTTTTGTTTTTTATAAAATTTATGTCGCTACAGCGTTTTATAATATTCCTCAAAGCACAGCCCGCTCGCTTTGATTGCTTTGGCGTGGTCGGCGCCCACATAACGCCAGTGCCAAGGTTCGTACATAACACCGGTTATACTTTCCTTCCCGCGGTCATATCGCAAGATAAAGCCGTAATCGGCGGCGTTTTGGGAAAGCCATTTGAACGCTTTTGTGTTTTCAAACGTTGTTTGGGTGGAAATGATGTCCATCGCAAGCCCCGCATTATGTTCACTGCAGCCGGGCGGCTGATTTATTTTTGCGGCTTTTTGGATAGCGTCGCTCCGAGAAGAACCTTGTGAGATGAGTTTATCGATTCTTCTGTCAAAAAGTCCTTTTTGCGTATTGATTGACCGGTACCCGCCATTGACGGAAGTCGGAGAAAGTGTAATATCTTCTTTTTTCGCCGCCTTAAACATCTGCGCATAGTATACCGCGGCCCTTGCGTCGAGTTTTGCCGGGTACCCCTCCACAGCGGTGGCCAGTTTAAAATTATAGCTTTCCGGTATATAATAATCAGCGTTGATAAGTATTAAATTCCAATTTTCGGGGCTTATGTTTGTCAAGACCGGGTTTATACCGGCGTAACTAAAGGGATAGCCCGTTTTGAGTGTCGTTGAGGTTTTTGTGGAATCGGGTTTGGTTGCGGTCTTTGTTGTGGTGACAAGAATGGTTTGCTCGCTTTCTTCTTCACTCGTTGTTTTGATTGATTCCGCGGCTTTTTTTGTTGTATCGGCTTGTTCCCGGGTGCTTGATGCCGATGAGGTCGTTGTTTTGGTTGGATTGTTTTTACCGTGACGGTATGACGCAAAAAAACCGCCGGTGCTCAAAACAATCATTGCAAGAAGAAATACCGAAAGAAACTTTGCCGATTTGCCCATTTTCACCCCTCCGATTGCTATAATGCTTAAATATAAATCGCACTCATTTTCAAATAATTGTATTATTTTTTGATTGCAAAGTCAAATAAAAAAGGAGAAAAATATGAAAGCCAAAGAAAGCGTGCAAAATTACCCATCTAAGCTCAGGGAGAGCACAAATTACACCGTTAAGACCATCAAGAACATTTGCAAAAACATCGGGCCCCGTGCGCCGGGCAGTGACAGCGAAAAAAAGGCTCAGGAATTTGTAGGCAAGGAGCTTGAAAGCTGCTGTGACACGGTCACTATTGAAGAATTTCCCGTACATCCCAAGGCGTTTTTGGGGTGGGTTCCTATATGCAGTTATTTAATGATTATTGCGGCCATCCTGTTTTATTTTGGCATGGGGATTGTTTCACTTGCGATTACCTTTCTTGCCCTGTCTTTTGTTGTTGGGGAGTTTATCCTGTATAAACCGATGCTTGACCCGCTTTTCAAGAAAAAGACTTCGAGAAATGTTGTCGGCATACGAAATCCGTCGGGCGAAATTAAGCGCCGCATCATCTTCTCCGGCCACATCGACTCCTCTCAAGAATGGCGATTTACACATCTCGGCGGAGCAAAACTTTTAACGAGTGTTATCGTTATGGCCGTTATCGGGTTTGTTGTAGGGCTCGTTCTGCCAATCATTGCCATCATTAAGGGGCAAGGGTTTTCTCCTTCGTTTTCCATGTATCAAGACCCTTTCTTGAAAGTGTTGGGTTTTGTTTATCTTGCTTATATTCCTCTGTTCTTTACCTTCTCTTTCTTTATCAACCGGAAAAGAACGGTTATGGGTGCCAATGATAACCTCACCGGTGCTATAGCCTCCGTAGCCGTCGCAAAATTTATGCAAGCAAATGATATCCGTTTTGAAAACACAGAGGTGCGTGTTTTAGTGACCGGTTCGGAGGAAGTGGGGCTGCGCGGTGCCAAGGCTTACAGCAAAAAACACCTTAAAGAGTGCCAAGAAATTGAAACGATTTTTTGCAATTCGGATACGCTCAAGGACCTTGATTTTATCGCCATTTATGACCGTGACCTTACAAGCACCGTGCAAAACGATAAAAGGGTTTGTGCCCTGATAAAGCAAGCGGGTGTAACCGCCGGCATAGACCTTCCCTATAAACCCGTTTTCTTTGGCGCTTCGGATTCCGCCGCGATGTCGCAAGCGGGTCTTGCCTCGGCAACCCTTGCGGCCATGGACCCTGCGCCGCCTCGTTACTACCATACCCGCCTTGACACCGATAAGATTTTGGAGCCGAAAAGCATCGAGGTTGGCCTCAATGTTTTGCTTGAAACAGCATTTTTATATGATGCACAAGGCTTAAAAGAGCGTTATTAGTTTTTTAACCGATTTGTTCGATTTTACTGTTATGTTATAATCTTTTATGCTATAATCTTAACTAATCTACCCGGACAAAAGCAAACGCCAAAGGATGGAACAGGACTTTGCTTTTATTTGAAAGGAGAAAAAACATGAAAAATAGGCTTTTAAAACTTTTAGCGGTTATCTTTGCGCTTTCCCTGGTGTTTTCTCTGGCCGCCTGCAACGGTACAGACGAAGAAACGACAGTTGTCACCACAACAGAACCCCCCGTAATCAGTAAAACCCCGCAACCCATGACCAGTACGGAATCCATCGCGTATTTTAACCTTGTAATGAATGCCGTAAAAACCGAAAAACCAGGTGTATCTGTCAAAGTCTCCAAAAATATCAAAGATATTGAATGCGAAAATGAAAAGTTAAAAGCAGCCATACCAACCATCAAAAAGTATATGCTCAACACCAAAGCGGACGGCGCGGATTTTGGCGATGACCTTACCGATACGTTCCCGATAAAAGGCCAACCCTGGAGCAGCAAACTTTCTGTAAACGATGTTCGCTACGCCAACTGCCTGGAAGCATTGAAAACCTACGAAATTATGATCCGTTTAAAGGATGAAAAAGACGCTTCGCCACTTACCGGCGCTCATGGAAAAGCGTTTGATATCGTGGATAAAACCGAAATATTAAAAGAGTTCGAAAAAGCCGTTGACTATGTTCAGGTAGATTCTCTGGATTTACTCTATACCGGTTCTTTCATCAAATGCTCCGTTGACCGCGCAACAGATGAGGTTCTATCGGTTACCTATTACCTCAACGTAAATGCGGACTCCGTCGTCACAGGCACCGGCTCCTTCAAAGACTTGGGGACCCTTCCACTGGGACTGCGGTATGAAAGCACCATCACCTATGAGTTAAAATGGACCGTGGACGAAGACTAAAATAAGCTGTTTAGCGAATAGGAATGGGAGCAGGTTTTTACCTGCTCCCATATTTTTTTATTTTTTAAATGTTTGAAAGACCTTTAATATATCCGGTTCTTTTTAACAAGGTGGCGGAGGATACCTGTGCAATATAGACAGTCGTTTTATTGTCGGCACCTTTGCACACGATAAACGATTTTGGAAGCTCCATGCTGACATTCACAACACGACCGTCAAGCTCGGCCCTTTTCAGGTAGTCACGGGTTGTTTTTGAAACCGTGGAGGTATCTAAATCAAAAATGCCGATAATCTCATCAAAAGTAACCACTGTGTCTTGACCTAAGTGGAGGTACATGTATCCATCCCCTTTGCTTTCAATCGCTCCAAGCACCCAAGGCAGGCCTCTCATTTGCCTTGCTGCTAAGCAACCCTTATCTTTCCCGCTTTTACCTCAAATATCTTGCCTGTATTTACACGGGACAGGATGGATGGGTCACAGCAAGTGATAAAAACTTGCCAACCTTCCAAATATTCCAGCAAAAACCCTTGCCTGACGCTATCTAATTCGCTCATCACATCATCCAGCAAGGCCACGGGTTGTTCGCCACTACTGTCGCGTAAAACGGCCGCTTCGCCCAATTTAAGCGCAAGTGCGCAAGAACGCTGTTGCCCTTGGGAACCGTAAGTTCTCGCGCAAAGGTCGTTAATCTTAAAAAATATATCGTCTTTGTGGGGACCGGCACCGGTTGTTTGCCGGCGAATATCCGCCTGTCTGCTTTTCTGGAGTGAAAAAAGCATGGCCTCTTTTAGCGTTTTTTCCTCCATATCTTGTGATTTAAAACTTTGCAGGTAGTCGATAGAGAGGGTTTCTCTTCCCGACGATATGCCGGCATATATTTCTGTCGAAACGTTGGAAATTTGCTCAATATACCGCAACCGGTAGATTAATATTTTTGCGCCTATGCGTGAAATTTCTTCATCCATAATGTCCAACATCTGCTGATTGCCTCTTTTTTCCCAAAGCTGTTTAAGCACGGCGTTGCGGTGTGCCATTACTTTGATGTACCTTGAGACGAGGCAAGCGTAGTTTGGTTTGATTAAACTAATGGCAATATCTAAAAATCTTCTTCTTTCCGCAGGCCCGTCTTGAACCACGGCAAGGGAAGACGGTGAAAAAACGACCGCTTGAAATTCGCTTAGCAGGTTGCGTGGGGTCTCCTGTGGGATGCCGTTGAGGCTGACGAGCCTTTTGCTGTCAATCTTCATCTGGGCGTTTTGTAGCCGATTACGGGCAAAAAAGTCAATTTCCGTCTTGGCGAAAGACGCGTTTTCTTTTACCAGTTCGGTACATTTGCGCGTACGGAAGCTTTGGCAACCCGTAAAAAGCCATATGCTTTCAATGATATTTGTCTTGCCCTGCCCGTTTTCGCCAAAAATAACATTGATGCCGGCGGAAGGTTCAAATTCTGTTTTTTCAAGATTTCGATAGTTTTCTGCTAAGTGTCTTTTAATTTCCATTTTTTTCAATTTTACAGATCATATTATTATATTCGGCAGCATCACCGGGTCTTAGTTTTCGGCCTCTTTGCAGGCATATTTCGCCGTTTACCCGGACTTCGCCGTTTTGTATCGTTATTTTCGCGTGACCACCGCTTTGAACACAGTCACAAAGCTTTAGCAAAGCGTCAAGACGGATAAAATCGGTGTCAATCTTTATCGTCTTTTCTAACTTTTTTTTAATCGTTACTTTTATCTTTTTTTCCATTTCTTTTTCCTTATTTCCGGTATTATTCTGCCTTGAGCCTGACGGGTAAAATAAGGAAAATAAAACTATCCCCTTCCGGTGGAAGAATAATAATGGGGGATACCCCACCGTTGAGTTCTATTTTTATTTCATCCGTATCCGATACTTTTAGGGCATCCAACAAAAACCGGTTATTAAAACCTATTTCAACTGCCTCACCGCTGATGACAGCATTAATTTTATCTGCAGCGGTACCTATCGTTGTGGAACTTGATATTTTAATGGTGTTATCGTTAAAAAGGCATCTTACGGGGCTTGTGAGCTTGTCGGATATAATGAGAGAGGTTCTTTCAATGCTCTCAATCATCTTTTTTGTATTGACCCTGACGGTTGTTGTAGACGTCGCAGGGATAGCCGTTTTATAATTGAGAAAATCGCCTTCCAAAAGCCTTGATACAACCCTGAACCCGTTGGTTTCAAATTCGATGTGCCTTTTGCCCACACCAAGGGATATTTGCGCCTCATCGTCATCTATTAATTTTACGACTTCTGACATTGTTTTTGCCGGAATAACAAAAGAAAGAGGTTCACCCTCATAGGCAATTGCTTCTTTACGAATAGCCAACCGAAAGCCGTCAACCGCTATCAGGCTTAATAAACGGTCTTCTATATCGAATTTAATACCTGTATGGACAACTTTACTGATATCATTTACCGCAACCGCAAAAATGGTTTGCCTGACCATCTCTTTTATAACATGTTGAGGAATATTGATAGGCAGTCCCCCCGTTACAGAGGGTAATTCGGGGTATTCTTCGGGCGACATGCCCATAATAGTGTACTTTGCTTCTCCGCTTATAATATTGGCCATTTGCCTCTCATCGGATTCAATACTGACATGTTCACCCGGTAGGCGCCTTAATATATCACATAAAATTCTGGCATTAATAAGAATGCCGCCGCTTTCTTCTACTTTAGCGGGCATGGTTGTATAAATGCCAAGTTCCAAATCGTAGCCGGTTAAGGTAAGTGTTCCATCATCCGCTTTAATATAAATGCATTCCACCGCCGGTATGGAAGTTTTGTTTGAAACAGCCCTTTGAACGTTTTGACAGTTTTGAGAGAGTGTTTGTGTATTGCAAGTAAACTTCATCGCTATTGCCTCCTTTAATATAGAGAGTATCATAAATGATTATAGTAGTAGTAGTAGGGGCTGTGGAAACTATGGAAAACCCTTGAAGCCACTGACACGCAAACGATTGACTGAAAATATGCGGCGAACAGTTTGTTTAAAAAAACACAGTTGTCAACAACAGCTAAATTGCCACTGTGGAAAACGTGGAAAATTCACTGTTGAAAAGGAAAACTTTGTGGAAAAAAAATCAGATTTCCCGCCGTCCTTCTAAAGCTCTGGAAAGGGTCACTTCATCCGCATATTCAAGGTCCGAACCAACCGGCATACCATAAGCAAGCCGCGTTACCGTAAGCCCCAGGGGCTTTAGTAACCGCGATATATACATAGCGGTTGCTTCGCCTTCAACGGTTGGGTTTGTTGCCATGATAACCTCTTTAACATCATCGTCACCAAAGCGTTCGAGCAACTTTTTTACAGTAATATCCTCGGGCCCGATGTTGTTCATGGGCGATATAACACCGTGAAGAACGTGGTAAACACCGCTATATTCGTGTGTTCTTTCAATTGCGACAACATCCCTCGTATCCTCAACAACACACAGGATACTTTTATCTCTGGACATATTGTCGCAGATATAGCAGACCTCGCGGTCGGTCAAATCGCAACAGATATTACAGTGGCGTATTTTTTCACGTGCCTTTATGATATTGTCGGCAAAAGCATTTGCCTCTTGTTTGTCCAGGTTCAAAATATAATAAGCGAGCCGCTGAGCGCTTTTACGCCCAATGCCGGGCATACGCTCAAACTGTTCTATCAACTTTGCAAGTGGGGGAACATTACGTGACATAATACTTACATCAATCCCGGAATTGAAAGACCGCCTTTTGCCTGTTCAATTCCTTTTTCCATCGCTTCGGACGCTTTTCGCACACCCTCGTTAAAGGCGGCGATAATGAGATCTTGAAGCATTTCAATGTCCTCGGGGTCAACGATTTCCGGCTGTAGTTTTATGTCAACAGCCTCGTGATTGCCGTTAACGGTAATTTCAACAGCACCGCCGCCCACGGAAGAGGTAAATTCTGTTGCTTCAATTTCTTCCTGAACTTTGGCAATATCCTCCTGCATTTTTTGGAGTTTTTCCATCATATTGCCTTGTGATGCACCCGGTATTCTTGCCTTCATAAAACATTTCCTTTCAAAATAATACCTTACTAAAAAATATTACGAATTAAAATTTGTTTTTAAATTTTTCATAGTATTAAGAAAAGCACTTGCCGTTGCATTATCAGGTGCTTGTGTACTGTCCGGAGAGTCAGCGGTTTGGTTTTCTTTCTCTTGTGGAGGGGTAGCGGAGGGAGGCTGTGGTTTTTGGCATTTAATTTTATAATTTGTTTTAGTTGTTTCAAAAATACAAAGTTTGAGCGTTTCTAAATTATGGGATATTTTTATAAAGGACTCAATAGGGTCAATGTTGTCGCAGCTGAAGGTCAAGGTGTCCCCCTCAACAAAAACACAAACAGGGCGTATAAAAGCCCATAGGGAGGGCAGCTTTTTGTTGATTAACCGCAACACATCCGGCCACAAATCAAAAGGCGTTTGCCCGCTATCGTTTATAGGGGTTGCCGGTGGCGAAAGGTCGGTTTGTGTGCTTTCTACCGTGGGAGCCTCTTCTTGCTGTATTTGTTCTTGCGGGGCAGTCTCTACCGTTTCTTGTGTGTCGGCCTGTGTGGGGGAGTAAGCGGTTTCTTCCTCCATAGAAGCATCAAGACGGTTTTGAGGAAGGGGTGGGATAGAGTAGGAAACTTTGGGGGCAATTTTTTCATCAAGCGGCGCTTGCTTTACCGGCACCTGTTCGGTTTTTACCGCTACAGGGGTAGCCTTTACAGGTGGGGAAAGGGTAGCTTTCGTTTGAAAAAGTGCGTCTTCCAGTGCGGTCAGCCTTTTTAAGACGGAATCGTCCCCATTACCGGCACCGTCACCAACCCCCGGTGTGCAAAGGCGGATAACCGCAAGTTCAAATTCGGTTCTTTTATTATAGCCCCTGGACATATTATGGGCAGTTTTTTCCAAAATAAACATTGCATTCAAGACTTCATCCAAGGTAAAATCGCCGGCTTGCTCGACAAGGCGCTCATAATCAGCACCCGTGCAGGTAATAAGGCTATCTGCCTTTTTAACCGATTTTATAATCATTAAGTTTCGCATATGATTGATAAACTCGGCACATAAATTTGTCATATCCGAAAAGCTCGCGTGCAGTTCGTTGACAAGCTCCAGGGCGCCTGCCGTATTTTCGGTTTTTATACAGCGTGTCAGCTCAAACAAAAACTCTTTGTCCGCCAAACCTGCTGCGGCGCTTACGAGGGCGCCTGTAATGTGTTTGTCGGTCACGGCGCAAAGGTCAAGCAGCGAAACGGCGTCCCTTAAGGCTCCGTCCGCAATTCTCGCAATAAGGGCCGCGGCATCTTCGTCCAGCGTAAAGCCTTCTTGTTGGGCAATATACGCTAGTCTTTGGGCAATGTCTTGTGGGCCGATTCTTCTAAAATCAAAGCGTTGGCAGCGTGAACGGATGGTTTGCAGTAATTTTTGCGGGTCGGTTGTCGCAAGAATAAAAATCACATGTTTGGGCGGTTCCTCAAGCGTTTTAAGAAAAGCGTTGCTAGCCGCCGCCGTGAGCATGTGGGCTTCGTCAATGATATAAACTCGATATTTTGCTTTAACCGGTGTAAAGACTGCTTCGTCGACCATTTCACGTATACTTTCAACGCCGTTATTACTTGCCGCGTCCAGCTCCACAACATCCATTATGGCTTCGTTGTCAATAGCGATGCAAATATCACAAACATTGCAGGGGTCGCCTTGCTGTGGATTTAAGCAGTTGACTGCTTTGGCAAGAATTTTTGCACACGTGGTTTTGCCGGTTCCGCGTGAACCGGTAAACAAGTAAGCGTGGGTAACGCTACCGTTTTCAACCTCATTTGCCAGGGTTGCGGTTATGTTTTTTTGCCCCACAACATCGTTAAAGGTTTGAGGTCTCCACTTTCTGTAAAGTGCTTGGTACATATTTTCCCTGCTTTCATAAAAACAAACAGAGCACTCTTTGCTATGGTCATACGGCGGACAGGCAACCTGCGACGCACAGTACAAACCGATTAATGCTGCTCGGTTCCCCGCCTGACATGATTCACGGCGCCCCGTCGCGCAGGACCCGCCCGCCGCATGACCAACACAAAGCCTTGCTCTGATGTACTTATGACATTATAATATATTCGTGTGCCAATATCAAGTGAAATTGAGGCTATAATAAGATTTTACCTGTTTTTAACCTATTATTTTAAAGGAATGCACAAGAAGTTAAAAAGCACTTCACTTGAAGTGCTTTTTGTGGCGTCCCCGGCGCGATTCGAACGCGCGGCCTTTCGCTTAGGAGGCGAACGCTCTATCCTGCTG